>NZ_JACJOY010000097.1:0-233242 GCF_014695815.1 Trichocoleus sp. FACHB-6 | reverse complement strand
GTCCCTGACCCTCAGCCTGCCGTTGCTTGCCAGCGACAATCTAATGAGTCCCTAAAGCGCGAATTCACCGTTCTTAGCCACATTCCCGCTTCTTAGTTTTGTCAGTCAATCAGGGCTACTCCCTCAACGAGATTATCGGCAGAAATTGCCGATTCTTGCAGGGAGCAGATACAGATCCCATCGCTATACAGGAAGTCAGCACCAGCATCCGCGAAGGAAACACTTGTCAAGTCGTCCTCAAAAATTACCGCAAAGACGGCACACCTTTTTGGAATGAGCTGAAGATTTCGCCAGTCCGCGACACTAAGGGGCGCGTAATTCACTACATCGGGGCGCAAACCGATATCACCGAGCGCGTATTAGCTACAGAAGCTCGCACCACAGCCCAAACAACACTCAAACAAAGTGAAAAAAAGTACCGCGATTTAGTCGAAATGTCGCAGGATCTAATCTGGTCAACCGACCAAGAAGGGCGGTTTACTTTCGTGAACTCTGCCGCCAAGCGCATTCTGGGTTACGAACCAGAAGAAATGATTGGGCATACCTTCACCGATTTTCAGCCGCCAGAACAACAACAGCAAGGCTGGGAAGTGTATCAGCAGATTTTAGCGGCCCAGTCTTACTATCAGTATGAGACAGTACAACTGCACTCGGATGGCAAGCCTGTCCATATAAGTTTTAACGCCATTGTTCTGCGCGACGAAGCTGGATTAGTCTTAGGGACAACGGGCATCGGCAGAGACATCACCGAGAGCAAACGTGCAGAAGTTGCTCTCTTGCACAGCCAAAGATTTCTCAACTCTGTGTTAGACAATCTGCCCGTCGGGGTTTGTTGTAAGAATGCTTCCGATCTCCGTTTTGCGTTCTGCAATAAAACCTGCGAGGAACTGCTCGGCTTTTCCAGACAAGACGTGCTGGGCAAGAATGATTATGACTTGTTCCCACAAGAACAAGCTGATTTCTTTACCACCATCGATCGGGAAGTGTTGAGGAATGGCAAACTGGTAGACATTCCCGAAGAGCAGATTCAGACTGGGCATCAAGAGCTAAGAATACTGCACACCCGGAAAATACCGCTTTTAGATGCCCAAGGAACACCAGAGTATTTGCTGGCAATTACAGAAGAGATCACCGAACGCAAGCAAATTGAGATTCAATTGCGAAAAAGTGAAGAACTTTATCGCACAATAGCCAAAAATTTTCCTAATGGTGCTGTAGTTTTATTTGACAGTGACTGCCGCTACACCTTAGCTGAAGGTACAGACTTAGAAGTTGTCGGCTGCTGTAAAGACAAAGAGTTTTTGGAAGGAAAAACCCTGCACGAGACAGTCACGCCGGAAACCAGTGAACTCCTAGAGCCTTATTTTCATGCCGCACTGGCTGGCATCGAAAATGTCTTTGAAGTGCCTGATCGCGATTCGCGCTTCTGCGGCGATAGCTTTGCTTCACGCATCTACAAAGTGCATACTCTGCCAGTGAGAAATGAAAACGGAGAGATTACCGCGGGCATGATGATGACACAAAACATCACCGAGCGGAAGCAAGCAGAAGAGGCATTGTTGGCGCAGCTTTGCATGGAGGCGCTGCGAGCAAATGTACACCTCGCTTTGACACAGAAGGCAACTTTGCAACAAAGTCTTCAGTTGTGTGCCGAAACCATAGTTCGACACCTTGATGCAGCATTTGCTCGTATCTGGATACTCAATTCGGAGGAGGATGTACTTGAATTGCAAGCCAGTGCTGGAATGTACACCCATATCGACGGCCCCCATAGCCGAGTGAGAGTTGGCGAGTTTAAAATCGGTATGATTGCCCAGAAGCGCCAGCCACACCTGAGCAACACCGTCCAAGACGATCCTCGCATCAGTGATCGAGAGTGGGCGAAGCGGGAAGGAATGGTTGCTTTCGCTGGCTACCCCCTCTTGGTAGAGGAAAAACTGGTAGGCGTGATGGCAATGTTCTTTATTCAACCGCTGTGTGAAGCGAAGCAGATAGGGCTGTTCACGGTAGCGAATGCGATCGCTTTAAATATTGAGCATAAACGAACCACAGAAGCATTGTCCGAAACTGAAGCAAAATTACAAAAGCTAGCCGCGAATATGCCAGGAATGATTTATCGATTCCTCCTGCGACCGGATGGCTTGATATCTTTCCCATACATGAGTCCCGGTTGCCGAGAATTGTATGAACTGGAGCCAGAAGCCGCCCAGAACGATGTTTCCCTCGTCTACAATCTAATCCATCCCGATGACCTCCAAGAGCATAAAGACTCTGTGGCGCTATCGGCACAAACGCTCCAACCTTGGTACTGGGAAGGACGAATGTATACAGCATCAGGAAAGCTGAAATGGATTCAAGGTGCAAGCCGTCCAGAACTGCAAGCTAATGGCGATATTATCTGGGATGGCTTGCTGATGGACATTACTGAGCGAAAAACCGCAGAGGAAGCCTTGCGATACAAAACTACTCAGCTAGAGCAAACTTTAAAAGAGCTGCAACACACTCAACTGCAACTGGTACAGTCAGAAAAGATGTCCGGTTTGGGGCAGCTAGTTGCTGGTGTCGCTCACGAAATCAACAACCCAGTCAACTTCATCTATGGCAACCTTGTCCACACCGAGGAATATACTCAAGACTTGCTCTACCTCCTGAGTCTATATCAGCAGCACTATCCCCATCCGGTGCCGGAAATTTTGGAGGAAGCCGAAACAATTGACCTCGATTTTCTACTCGAAGACCTCCCCAAAATGTTAACTTCGATGAAATTGGGGGCAGAGCGCATCCGCGAAATTGTCCTGTCTCTGCGGAACTTCTCTCGTCTGGATGAAGCCCAGGTGAAGCCCGTAGACATCCATGAGGGCATCGATAGTACGCTGCTGATCTTACACAATCGTCTCAAAGCCAAGCCAGAAAGTCCCGGTATTCAGGTGATTAAAGAATACAGCGACTTGCCCCTTGTCGAGTGCTATCCGGGGCAGCTAAACCAGGTATTTATGAATATCCTGGTCAATGCTATTGATGCTTTGGAAGTCGGGATTGCAGACTGGGTACTGGGTACTGGGGACAAGGGACTGGGTAAGAATTCTTCCAATCCCCAATCCCTAATCCCTAATCCCCAATCCCCAGCCCCGGAGATTCGGATTTGCACCGAGGTGCTGAATGCTCAGAGTGTGGTAATAAAAATAAAAGACAATGGATCGGGAATGACTGCGAATGTGCGATCGCGTTTGTTCGATCCTTTCTTCACTACTAAAACCGTCGGCAAGGGTACTGGGTTGGGGCTATCCATTAGCTACCAAATTATCACCCAAAAGCACGGCGGTGTCTTGAAATGCTTCTCAGAACCTGGACAAGGAGCCGAGTTTTGGATTGAAATCCCTATTTGCCAAAATTGAAATTTCTCGTTTCTACTCTCTGAGTGAGAACCAGACAAACAAAGTTGATATGAGGCTCCAGCCTTAGGGTAAGCATTCCTAGCCAAAGGCTAGGAACGAGCCAAACAAAGCAAAACGTAAAGTTGCACATTGCTTTCGTTACCATTAAGGTAATAGCTACTTGGAAAGTAGCTTTTTGAGGAAAAAACAAAAGTCATGGACCCGATCACAATTCTTGCTCCCCTAGCCCTACTGATTATCGGCTCAGCAGTGGGTTCTGGGAAAATTATCAATGAGGGTAATCAAGCTTTGGTAGAGCGCTTGGGTCAGTTCCATCGCAAACTAGAACCTGGTCTTAACTTCATCATCCCTTTTGTGGACTCAATTGTAGTGGAGGAGACAACTCGTGAGAGGGTCTTAGACATTGAACCTCAAGAAGCCATTACCAGAGATAATGTTTCTCTGATAGCCGATGCTGTGTTGTATTGGCAGATTTTTGATCTCAAGAAAGCTTATTACGCTATTGATGATATTGAAAACGCGCTGAAAAATCTGGTTTTGACCCGGTTGCGAACTGAAGTTGGTCAGATGGAGTTGGAGCAGACCTTTTCAGCTAGAAAAGAAATTAATCAGGCAATGCTGGCGGAGCTGGATGATGTGACTGACGCTTGGGGCGTGAAAGTCACTCGTGTGGAAGTTCTGGATATTATGCCAGTTCAGACGGTGCTAGAGTCGATGGAGCAGGAGCGGGCAGCTGAGATTAAAAAACGGGCATCAATTTTGGAAGCTGAGGGCGCTGCGGAGTATATGAACCGCATTTCTCAAGCTTTGCGATCGCAAGCTAATAGTAAGGAAGTTTTGCAGTTTTATCTGGCTCAGAGATTTGTCGATGCTAACTATAGATTAGGAGAATCTCCAAATTCCAAGATTCTGTTTATGGACCCGAAAGCTATGAGCGAAGCACTGGGAGAGCTGATGGGAACGGAGACTGACGTACCAAATGGCAGCAATGGCAGCAATGGCAATAAGTAATTTAGAATTAAAAAAGTTTTATGAATTTTTAATTCTAAATATGGCATCGGCGACGCGACAGACATCGTGCATTTGTTGAACGTCGTGTACTCGCAGAATATCAGCACCACTCGCGATCGCTCCACAACAAGCCGCCGCAGTTCCCCAAACTCTGGCTTTGGGATCGGGTTGATTTAAAATCCGCCCGATAAAACTTTTCCGGGATGGCCCCACTAAAATAGGTACGCCCAAAGAACGCAACATCGGCAAAGATCGCAAGATTTCTAAGTTTTGCTCGTAAGTTTTGGCAAAGCCGATACCTGGGTCAATGATAATCTTCTGGCGGTCAATGCCAGACGCGATCGCGCTTTCTATTCGGCTTGCCAAAAACTGCCCGATCTCCCCCATCAAATCCTGATAATCTGTCATCTGCTGCATCGTCGCAGGCGTTCCCCGGATGTGCATCAACACAATCGGTACGCCTAACTCTGCTACGGTGGGGAACATCTGGGGGTCGAAAGTCCCGCCGGAAATATCATTGATCATATCTGCCCCAGATGCGATCGCAGCCCGTGCTACGTCCGAGCGCGTCGTATCCACCGAAATCACCACTGAGGATTTTGGAGCGATTTTTGGGGAGATTGATGAGGGAGTTGAACCATTACTGGTTCTTCCCCCAACCTCCCGTTCTTCCCAAAACATCGCGTGATTTTCCCTGGGGGGATCGGTTGGATCAATTTGTTTATCTTGTCTTTCGCCTTCTCGTAGTGCCTGCACAACTGGCAGCACCCGATGCAATTCCTCTTCTAAAGAGATTTGGGCGGCTCCTGGTCGAGTCGATTGTCCTCCCACGTCGAGAATATCTGCACCAGACGCTATCAGATGCTCAGCCTGCGCCAGGGAAGAAGCGATCGCTCTGAAGTCTCCCCCGTCACTAAAACTATCAGGCGTTACATTCAACACGCCCATCAAATACGTGCGCTTTCCCCACTCAAAGGTTTTTCCCCTGATTGTCAAAAATCCCCTGTCATTAGTCATTAGTCCTTAGCCATTAGTCGTTTGTTAATGGCTAAGGACTAATGACCATTAGCCATTAGCCATTAGCCATTAGCTAATGACTACTACTTATAATTCACAATCCGAGCAAAACTCTCAGGCTCCAGACTCGCTCCCCCCACCAGCGCACCATCAATTTCTGGCTGCGCCATGATTTCATCAATATTATTAGGCTTTACCGAGCCACCGTACTGAATTGAAACATGAGGATTGTTTAACTGACTGCGAATCAGACCGATTACCCGGTTAGCTTCCGGGGAATCACAGGTGTCGCCAGTGCCAATTGCCCAGATGGGTTCGTAGGCGATAACTAGGTTCTGCTGGTCAACGTCAACAAGACCTTTCTTAAGTTGGGTGACGATCAGGGATTCTGTTTCACCATTCTCTCGTTGTTCTTTGCTCTCACCGACGCAGAGAATCGGCGTTAGACCACAGCGCTGCGCTGCTTTAAGTCGCCGATTAACTGTTTCATCGGTTTCGCCAAAATATTGCCGCCGTTCGCTGTGACCGACAATTACGTAGCGCACACCGATTTCAGTGAGCATGGAACCGGAAATTTCACCTGTGTAGGCTCCCTCCTGCTCCCAGTGGATATTCTGGGCAGATAGCAGCACCCGGTTGTTATGTAAATTTTTCGATAGGATGCTCAGATCGGTGAAGGGAGCCGCGATAACGACTTCCCGCTCCTGGGGGGTTTCTTCCAGGTGGGACATGAATCCTTGTAAAAACTCCAGACTCTCTGCCTGGGTTTTGTACATTTTCCAATTACCAGCAATAACTATTTTCCGCACAGGTAGCTCAGCCAAGTTCACAATGCTAAAAACTGTAACCTCCAGTTTAGTACGGCGCGGGGGAACCTCTGCCTTTAAGGGGATCAATTTTATACATAAATAGATGCGATCGCGATCGCCTTAATGCTTACCGGGCTTCCCAAAGAGTAGCGTATGCCCCTATACGCGGGGCTTTGCTCTTTTTTCCCCCCTTCTATCTCTTAGGTATTACTTCAGAAATTTTTTCCAGGCTTGACTCTGGATTCACCCCACAGGTTCAACCTAATGCAGGATGCTCTGGAATAATCGTAAAGCATAAAATTATATCAGAAAAAAATAAAGAATTAATAAAATATTGCAGGTAAAAAATATGAAACTGACAATTCTAGCAACCGCAGCACTTCTACTTCCCTTAAGCTTAGTAGCTCCGATTCGCGCAGAAAATCCTGCCCATGTCAAACAGTTGATAGAAACTAAACAATGTAAGGGCTGCGACTTAACACAGGCAAATCTGGCAAGCGCTCACCTGGCCGGGGCTGACTTGAGAGGGGCTAATTTGAAAGGCGCAAACTTGTCCAAAGCTAACCTGGAAGGTGCTGATTTAACCGCGGCTAATCTGGAAAAGGCTAATATGACTGCCGCATTTATCAATAGTGCGGATCTCCAGCAAGCAGACTTGAGCGGTGCCAACCTGAGTCAGGCAAACTTGATGAATGCTAACTTAGAGAATGCTGCCTTAGATAATGCAATTCTGCCCAAAGGCATGAGATAGGGTGAGGCAGTTGTTGAAAACTAATATCTCAAATCGTGCGGCTCGGTCTGTTTCAGACCGAGCTTTGTTCTATCTGCTATTAACGGTTCGCCGCCGCTTCGCGGGCTGCTGTTGCTTCATCGGGGTGAATGTTCAAGCGCGTCAAATTAATCCGACCCTTTGAGTCAATTTCTCGCACCTTGACAACCACTTCATCACCGACAGCTACTTCATCTTCTACGCGACCAACCCGATAGTCAGCCAGTTGAGAAATGTGGATCATGCCTTCTTTTCCGGGAAGCACTTCCACAAAGGCACCAATCGGGATAATACGGGTAACGCGACCAGCATAGACATCTCCTTCGTTCAGCTTCCGCGTCATACCCTGGATAATGTTGCGGGCTTTTTTCGCCTTCTCGCCATCCACCGAAGAAATCGTTACGGTGCCATCATCGTCAATATCAATCTTGGCACCAGTTTCTTCAGTGATACTCTTAATCATCTTGCCTCCGGGCCCGATGATCATGCCAATCAAGTCTGGATCGATCTTGATTGTCAGCAGACGAGGCGCAAACGGCGACATTTCGGTACGCGGCTTCTCAATCGTCGTCAGCATTTTTTCCAGAATGTGCAGCCGCGCCCCCTTGGCTTGCTCAATCGCTTTGGCGATTACCTCTATGGGTAATCCGCTGATTTTCATGTCCATTTGCAAAGCCGTGATACCGCTTTCGGTGCCTGCAACTTTAAAGTCCATATCGCCCAAGAAATCTTCGATTCCCTGGATATCTGTGAGAATGCGAACTTCGTCGCCTTCTTTGATTAGACCCATTGCTGCGCCACTGACTGGCTCAGTAATTGGCACGCCAGCATCCATCAAAGCGAGGGTGGAACCGCACACGGAACCCATTGAGGTTGAACCATTGGAAGATAGCACTTCCGATACTACCCGAATCACATAGGGAAATTCTTCTTTCGGCGGCAACACTGGCACGATGGCTCGTTCTGCCAGCGCTCCGTGACCGATTTCCCGACGACCAGGAGCGCGCATCGGCTTGGTTTCCCCTACAGAATAGGGCGGGAAGTTATAGTGATGCAAGTAGCGTTTTTCATCTTCTGGGTGCAGGTCATCTGCGAGATCCTGGGCATCGCCTGGGGTGCCGAGAGTGCAAACAGATAATACCTGGGTCAGTCCCCGGTTAAATAAACCGCTACCATGAACGCGAGTAGGTAACAGACCGACGCGACAGGAGACAGGACGCACTTCATCAAGTTTGCGACCGTCTACGCGAACGCCGTCTTCGATAATCTGACGGCGCATCATCTTTTTGGTGATACCTTTGAAAACGTTGCTAACTGCTTTCGAGTTTTCGGCAGCGGCAACTCGTATCGGGTCTTCTTCGGGTAATTGGGCGATCGCGCTGGTGATTTGCGTCTCTTTGATCTCGTCTAGGAGAGCATCACGCTGGTTTTTATCTAAGTCAAATTTAGATAAGACTTCTTTGATTTGAGCGGTTGCGCGATCGCTTATAAAATTCTCTAGCGTCGGGTCTAATTCCGGCGGTGTCTCTTGCACCATCTCTATACCCAGTTCTGCTAAAAGCTCTCGCTGCGCCTGAATTAAATCGCGCACCGCCTCATAGCCAAAATCAATCGCCTCAATCACATCCTGCTCTGGCAACTGGTTGGCTCCAGCTTCCACCATAATCACACCTTCTGGGGAACCTGCCACCACCAAATCCAAATCCCCCGCCTCAATCTCTGCATAAGTAGGATTGATAATAAAATCATCGCCTACTAAACCAACACGCACCGCCGCCATCGGCCCCAGGAAGGGAATTTTTGCCAACAACACGGCAATCGAAGCGCCAGTCACCGCTAGCACATCCGGCGGTACTTGCTCATCCATAGAAAGTGTCGTTGCTACCACTTGCAGGTCATCTCGCAACCAGGAAGGAAACAACGGACGCAGGGGACGGTCAATTAAACGGCTTGTCAGTGTCACCTTTTCCGGCGGCCGCCCTTCCCGTCTCAGAAAACCACCGGGAATGCGACCTGCTGCATAAAGCCTTTCTTCGTAATCTACTATTAAAGGCAGGAAATCAATTCCCTCTCTGCCGGTTGAGCGAGTCGCCGTGACTAAAACTACCGTATCTCCTGACTGAATCAAAACTGAACCCCCTGCTTGTGGGGCAAACAACCCGACTTTCAGTCGAATATCCCGTCCATCAAAGGATATTGACTTGTCTAGTTCTACCATGTGGTACTTTGTCCTTTCATCATTTTTCTTTATCTTTCGCAATCCTAGCATTTGTATAATGTTGGTGCTTTTAGTCTGTTGTCAGTTGTCTGTTAGCGTTTGAAGGTTGTCAGCTTCTTCCAACCGGACAACCGGACAACCTGACGACTTTTGACTGAACTAATGACTAATGGCCGATACATCATCAGTGCGTCTACCACCCGTCCATCAGATAAATGCGCCGCACTTGGAATGCGCCCTATTATCTGAAATCCCAAGGATTCCCATAACTGGATGGGGTGTTGTTTGCAAAGACCAAATTGAACATCACCGCCGTATAACCTTGAAGGGTGGCAATTTCTAGCATTCCCTGTCCCATCAACCTCCCAATGCCTTGACCCCGCATAGATGGTTGTACAATAAAGCCAGCATTACAGATGTGGCTGCATCGTCCGGGAAAATTGGGTTTTAGATAGAAAGCTCCCAAAATTTCCTCCGGCGTTGCTGCGGTTTCGTCATCGGCAGTGACGACAAAAGCATCGTGAGTCATCCAGTAGGCAGCAAATTCTACTTCGGATAGAGGTTGATTTTGTGGATACGTTTGATCCTCAATAATGATTTGGTTCAATAACGCCCTGACCGCATTTTGTTCGCTTAGGCGCATCCGGTCTAAGTTTACTTTTGTTCCATTTTTTAAACTTTTCTGCCAGGGCAAATTAATATTCATAGTTTTTTGGAAAATATGTTATCTCTTATGTAAAAATTTGATTTAAAAATTTATAATTTATCAGGTAGCTGTTAGATAGTCTACCTAAAATAATTGGATAGAGATTTAAGTTAAAAATCAAGAAATTAAATTTTAAATCATGGCAGTTTTACACGGTAGTTGGCTACTTCAATCTCAGAATAGTTATTTATTTCTTTGGGGAGAAACTTGGCGGCCAATTCCGCCAGATGGGTCTTATAAAACAGATTTGATACCATTTCATCCTTTGGCGATGACACAGGCGGAATTGATATCTTTCTTGCGATCGCGCAGTGTCTTTGGAGGAGAATCGCCCCATTTTGATATTGAGAAATTTGTCCAAACATCGGCAACCAAAAGCAAAAAGAATCGTACTGCGGATGAGAAATGGCAGCATTGTATACTAGCTCTCCCCACCCAAACAGGGGAGACAGGCGAACCAGTTTATCCCGTATTGTCTACCAAAATGGTGTCAGAAAATGGGGATGCGCCGCCTCTATTTTTACACCCTTGGCAAGTTGAGGGGCTGTGTCTTAACCCTTTGCAAGCAATGCAATTTTTGCAAGCGCTTCCCCTTGGCTCTTTGAAAGCATCTGACACATTTGTGGGGGGAGAATTGCGCTTTTGGTCGCATATTGGTCGATGGGTTTTGGATCTTCTGGCTCGGTGCAAGTTTTTGCCCGCACTAGAGCGGCAAAAAAATGATAGCATCGTCGCCCGTTGGCAACCCCTGCTGGATAGTGCAGTAGATCGGGAGCGTTTAGAAAAGTTTACCGCTTTGATGCCATCTACTTGTCGCACGTATCAGGGATTGGGGACTCAGGAAGAAGACCAATCCCCAATTCCCAATTCCCAGTTTCCAATTTCTGTACAGTTGCCAATAGAACCACAGGAGTTACTGTTGGGATTCTTGAGTAGTATGATAGACACGATTGTGAGGTTGCGTGTTGGCAATCCTAACTTAAGTGCAGTAGAACCTGCTGTTAGAGAATGGTTAGGCGCTCTATCGACGACATCTGATACCCTGAACGCACCGACGGGATTAGGAAAGCTGGAAACGGCGCTCAAAGATTGGATAGCGCCCGTGCAGAACCATTTAGTTTCTAGAGCGATCGCTAACGGGGAATCTTACACTTTTTTAGCGCCAGAGCAGAATCTGTTTCGCACCTGTTTGGTTCTCCAACCACCGACATCAGGTGAGGAAAACTGGACTTTGGATTACTTTCTCCAAGCAGTTGATAACTCAGAATTTCTGGTGGATGCAGAAACCATTTGGAATCATTCCTTGCAGCGAGGAGTGTTCAAAGGTCGGACAATTGAGCATCCTCAAGAGACTTTGCTTGGCGGTTTAGGCTTGGCTTCCCGAATATATCCTCCCATAGAAGCCAGCTTGCACGACCGCCGTCCGCAGTTTTGTTGCTTGACACCAATTCAGGTGTATGAGTTTATCAAGGCTGGCGCATGGCGGCTAGCTGACAGCGGGTTGGGGGTAATTTTGCCGCCCAGTCTGACACCTGTTGAGGGAGAAAATCGGCGCTTGGGGCTAAAAATTCGCTCCAGTGCGACACCGGGAAAAGGTCAATCAGGGTTACAAAGTTGGCTGGATTTTGAGTGGGAATTAGCTATAGGCGATCGCACAATTTCTAAACAGGAATTTGACCGACTCGTAGCCCTCAAAAGTCCACTTGTACAAGTGAATGGCGATTGGATTGCACTGCAACCTTCAGAAGTTAAAGCAGCGGCGGCGCTGTTGGCGACACCGAAAGATCAGCTTTCTCTCTCTTTAGAGGACGCTGTGCGCCTCAGCAGTGGCGATACCAAACTTGTTGAAAAACTTCCAGTAGTTAGCTTTGAGGCATCAGGGCCCCTGGAGCAGTTGTTGACGACTTTAACAGATAACAAGAAAGTGGAAGCGATCGCGCCTCCCGCCAACTTCCACGGTCAGTTGCGCCCTTACCAAGCCCTCGGAGTGGGCTGGCTTTCCTTCATGGAGCGCTGGGGCTTGGGCGCTTGTCTGGCGGATGACATGGGGCTGGGAAAAACGGTTCAATACATCGCATTTTTGCTAAATTTGCAAGAAAAAGGGAGATTAGAAGCACCAACTTTGCTAATTTGCCCGACTTCGGTGTTGGGTAACTGGGAGCGAGAAGTTAAGAAATTTGCCCCGACGTTGAATGTTGTAGTCCACCACGGAGATAAACGCGCCAAAGGGAAAACATTTACCAAAGCAATCAAAGGGAAAAGTTTGGTAATTACCAGTTATTCTCTCGCATTTCGAGATGCTAAAGACCTGCAAAGTGTTTCTTGGCAAGGGGTGGTATTGGATGAAGCCCAAAATATTAAGAATCCCCAGGCGAAACAATCGCAAGCGGTACGTCAGCTAAAGGCAGGTTTTCGGTTTGCGCTGACAGGAACTCCAGTAGAAAATAGATTAGCTGAACTGTGGTCAATTTTGGATTTTCTCAATCCTGGGTATTTGGGAACGCGGGATTTCTTTCAGCGGCGGTTTGCTTTACCGATTGAGAAATATGGGGATACAGCATCGTTGCAGACATTGCGATCGCTTGTTAGCCCTTTCATCCTCCGTCGTCTCAAAACCGACCGCAAAATCATTCAAGACTTGCCAGAAAAGCAGGAAATGAATGTATTCTGCGGACTTGCATCAGAACAAGCTGCACTTTATCAACAACTGGTAGAAGAGTCTCTTGCTGAAATCGAAGAAACCGAGGGTGTTCAACGCAAGGGAATGATTTTAGCTTTATTGCTAAAGCTGAAGCAAATTTGCAACCATCCCGCACAATTCTTAAAATCAGCAGGCGAAACTAAAAATTCATCTTTCCGCAGTCGTTCTGGTAAAGTCCAGCGTCTAGAAGAGATGCTAGAAGAGGCTTTAGCAGAAGGCGATCGCGCTTTAATTTTCACTCAATTCGCCGAAATGGGAAAACTCCTCCAGCCTTATTTAGAACAACTTGGCTGGGAAACATTGTTTTTGTATGGCGGAACCCGCAAACAACAACGGGAGGAAATGATAGACCGATTCCAGAACGACCCGGAAGGCCCCAAAATCTTTATTTTATCCCTAAAAGCTGGTGGTACAGGTCTTAACTTGACACGCGCTAACCATGTTTTCCACTTTGACCGTTGGTGGAACCCAGCAGTCGAAAATCAAGCAACAGATCGGGTATTTCGTATCGGTCAAACTCGTAATGTTCAAGTGCATAAATTTATTTGCACAGGTACTCTGGAAGAAAGAATCAATGACATGATTGAAAGTAAGAAAGCGCTGGCAGAACAAGTTGTTGGTGCTGGCGAACAGTGGCTAACAGAACTGGATACCGACCAACTCCGCAACTTGCTTTTACTTGACCGCAGTGCAGTAATTGATGATGAATAAATGCTGAACGAGTAAGAGGATGTCCCAGAAGCGTCAAAAGTTAGCTTGATCCCCCCAGCCCTCGCGCTAACGCGCCGCTGTGCTAGAGAGAAGGAGAGAAAATCAAGTCTTAGCCCCTCTTTTTAAGAGGGATGGAAGAGGGATCTCGACCGTCTAAGCGTCTCGATTATGACTTTTGAGACATCCTCTAAACTCGCAACCGCACAAACTCTCGTCCGCCTTTACAGTCTTGAATTCTCGTTCCCAGGCTGAGGAAACAAGAGAACAACAGGAGTAAAACAAAATGACAAATTACGATATTCAACAAAGTCGAGAATGGTGGGCGCAACGGTGGCTAGATTTACTAGAGTCATTTGGCTGGCGGCGTCGCTTGGAACGGGCGCGCATATATGCACGAGAAGGCAAAGTTTTAAGCCTAGAATTTCGCGGTCACAAAGTGGTTTCCAGAGTGCAAGGAACTGCGCCTGAACCATATAAAGTTGTTTTATCGCTGGATGCTTTTAGTGACGAACAATGGGATTATGTGATTGAAACTATGTCACAGCGGGCAATTTTTTCAGCTCGTTTGTTGGCTGGAGAAATGCCACAAAATATTGAAGAAGTGTTTACTGCAAATGGTATAAGCTTGTTTCCATTGACCAAGTTTGATATCCACAGTAAATGTTCTTGTCCCGATCCGGCTAATCCTTGCAAACATATTGGAGCAGTGTATTATTTGTTAGGCGATCGCTTCAGCGAAGACCCCTTTGTAATCTTCCAGTTGCGCGGGCGTACCAAAGAACAAATACTCGATACATTACGTCAATTGCGACGCGGGGCTGATGAAACTTCTGAAACAGAAATTACTGCGGAAACATCTCAGCCAACTCGAACAGTAACCCCGCTTAAAATTGAACAATTTTGGCAATACAACGAGCCACTGGAGTCTTCTTTAGTTATAATTGCACCAGCAAGCAACGACACAATATTAGATGTTTTAGGACCTATTCTTTTATCATCAGGTTCCAATTCAGCTTCTAGTCAGCCAGTGATGCAATATTTAGATACAGTTTACAAAACAGTCAGCCAGCAGGCTATTTTATCGGCAATGAATTTAGAGGAAGATTGATTAGGTAGTCATTACTTTAATAAGTAACCGTGGATAATTAATTACACAAACTTGCCTTGTTACATCAGACTTTCAATAGGATCTGATGTGTAATTTATTTCCTATATCCACTTCGTGCCATGCTACTATAGCGATTCTTGATTGGGTGCTATACATCTGTAAGGACATGGAAATGCCATGTCTCTACCAAGGTGGCTCGAACATCAGAACCACCATATATTCCACCCAACTGAGAAACCCTATATAGCAATCCTAAATCATTTATGAACTTCTCCCTTTCCTCTACCGGGAGCGCCTGGGCGGTTCATTTAAAAGGGAGTTTTCATAACTCAAATAGGATTGCTATAGACAAGCTGAATTCCTTTATTACTGTCCAAATTCGACCCTTGCTTGTTCAACAAACTCAACCGTGACAATATCCGAACCAGCAGCACGAGCTAGCTGCTCAATCCGTTGTCTCGCCTGAGTGCGGACAAAAAAGGGAATATTTTTCAGCTTTGTTTTGGCATCAGGTGTCCACTGTAAAGCATCTGTAAAATCAGGATCGCGCATGGTACGCCAGCCTTCTGCTGTCAGCAAGGAATATTAATTACATTTTATCTGAGTGTGCGATCGCGCCGCTCATTGCTATTTTTGAGCAGAAGCGAGTTTCTTCTGTGCTAATTGCAGCAGGTTTTGGGCTTCTGAATAGGCGGTTGTCCCAGATTTAACCGTTTGCAGCTGATTGATAATTTCTTGCATCTGGCTAATTATCTGGTTGCGATTTACCTGTGAACCATCCTTGGGGATAGAAGCCAGCAAGGCTTGGATTTGCTCTTGAGCATATTTAAACGCTTCTTGTGACTGGCGTTCTGCTTTCAGCCGAGTTTGCACAGTACCTAAGTTAGTTTGGTATGTTGCTAGTAATTTTTGCGCTTCCACGTAGTCAACGTCATCTACGCGAATTTTTTGTAGCTGCTCAATTGCTTTGTACCACAAAGTTTCAATTTGTTGCCATTTATCTGCTGTATGAGGTGCATTTTGTCCAAGTTTAGCGCCTGCAAAGGCAAATTGTTTGGCACCTTTAATTAAAGTTTTGGTGCGTCCCTGAACCTGTTTTTGTTGAGAAAGTTGGTTTTTTACCTGCTCAAATCTAGAGCGAATCGAGGCAGTTTGCTCGTCTTCTATTGTCTGCGTATTGTAACCGCTAACATAGCGCCTACCCTTTTTGCGCCTGTAAGAGTATTGCGGCGAAGATATTGTACGCGAAACTGGCAGTTCATCAATATGTTTTTTTGCTGCGTTTAGTTTTTCTTCACCCAATGCCAAATCTGCTGCTTTACTGGCTTGGTTAATGAATTTTTCTGCTTGTTCTAAGAATGCGATCGCTAATTCATAATGTTCTTCATTGCTCAAGGGAGCATTCTGCGCTACTGGCTGATCGTTTGTAGGATATAGCAGGATTGCTAAGACAAGCGATCCCGATCCTAAGACTAGCAAGACTACCAGTACAGCAGCTAGTTTAATTACATCTAAAATACCTATCGAGCGATTAGCTTTTGCGGCTTGCGTCAGCGCCTTCTCTCTGAAGTTTGGATAAGTGGTGACGACTATTTGTTGTAGTTCTTCTAAAGATGCAGGGGAGCCTTGTTGCTTTTGCAGTAATTGTAACTCCCTGACTACAAGGCTTTCCTCTATTTTACTCAATGGGTCATTCCCGGCACATTTGGTAATTTCAGCACGCAGGATTTCAAAAGCGCGATTGTTGAGACGGGACATAGACTAACACCAAGCAACTGATGTTAGTGTTCCCGAAATCAACTTGAGAATCACTGGGGCTGCTACAGGCACAAATTTTCAAGAACGCCTGATATTAAAGCAGCACCATTCTTGCCGTCGCCAGAGAGTGGCAACAATCCAATCGTGTTGTTCTAAAGTATCGGCAATTGGTTTGGCTTGCTCTAGCAAAACACCGCTAATAATTCCCCAACTAGAAGGTTTAGCGATCGCAGTCATTTGCGGGATCAAGTCAATAATCACCTCTGCCAAAATATTGCAGAGAATGCCATCGACAGGCTCATCGCTCATTTTTATCAAGCGGTCGATACTACCCTGCTCTACAATCAGACGCTGGGGGCTAATCTTGTTAAGTTCCCGATTGCTGCGCGTGGCTCGCACCGCCATCGGATCGATATCTACGGAATAAACTTTTTCGGCACCTAACAACACAGATGCAATCGAGAGAATCCCCGATCCGCAGCCAATATCCGCCACTGTAACCCCTTCTTGCTCCCCACCCAAGCGCATTTCCAACGACTCTAGACACAGCTGAGTCGTCTGATGAGTGCCAGTGCCAAAAGCCGCACCGGGATCGAGGCGCAGGGTATGGCGTTCTGACTGTTCTGGAGGAGGCAGCCAAGCCGGGTAGACAAGTAAGCGATCGCCTACTTCTTGCGGTTGCCAATATTGCTTCCAGCTACTCGACCAATCCTCCTCATCAATCAAATGCCAATGGGTCATCGGCATCGCCAATCCCACCATCAGCGCATCCTGACGCAACCACAGAGATAGCGCCGCCAAATCCAGCAGATTTGCATCAAGGGGAGATAAGTAAGCGCACACCAAGCTGGAATGTCCTTTTACCTCACTGGAAGTACCGCGACAGCCAAATTTTTCCAGCCTCCAGAAGATTACATCTTCCAAAGCTGGGTCGCCCAAAACTTGAATTTCCCACCAGGTGTTCGCCATATCTATTTTGGATTTTAGATTTTGCGGGGGCGAAGAAGTTTCTCCGCCTCCGATGATTTTAGATTTTAGATTTTAGGTAACGGGTTAGAACCACACAACCTGAGGATTAACGAGTAAACCTTTAATCCAAAATCAAGAGCATCCAAAATCCTTGCATCGTTTAAAGAGTCA
This sequence comes from Trichocoleus sp. FACHB-6, assembly GCF_014695815.1. Taxonomy (NCBI): domain Bacteria; kingdom Bacillati; phylum Cyanobacteriota; class Cyanophyceae; order Leptolyngbyales; family Trichocoleusaceae; genus Trichocoleus; species Trichocoleus sp. FACHB-6. The sequence goes on along the minus strand of NZ_JACJOY010000097.1, from coordinate 215,899 downwards.
CCGTATAAGCATCCCGAATGCCGGGAATTTTGGTAATCTCGCTCAATATTCCCTCCGGTAAGGGATCGTCCAGGCTTAGCACCATCACCGCATCGCCCCGCACAATTTTCCGTCCCACCTGCATACTGGCAATATTGACATTAAAACTGCCTAACAGGGAACCGATATTCCCAATAATCCCTGGCATATCTCGGTGCAGAGTAAACAGCATATGAGGGCTGGGGGGGACGTTGATCGGGAACTCATCAATACTGGTGATGTGAATTTCCCCATCTCCCAATAAAGCGCCCGTCACTGAATGCTCCCCAAGCGTTCCTTGCGCCTCCAGATGCAGCGAACCAGAATAGTCTCGAATCGAGGCATCCCGCGTTTCAATCACGCGAATTCCTCGTTCCTTCGCCTCAATGCTGGCATTCACGTAGTTTACCCGCTCTCGCAGCGCCTGCGAAAGCAGTCCTTTAAGTGCTGCCACTATCAAAGGCTGACTTTGATTAGTTGCCAACTCTCCTTGCAGGCGGATATTCAACGAGTCAATCCGTCCTCCAGCCAATTGTCCCACCATATTGCCCAGAGTTTCCGCCAATTGCAGATAAGGTCTGAGTTTTTCCAGAACGTCGGGACGCAAGCCGGGGATATTCACCGCTGAACGGGCTGGAAGCCCCAGTAAAACATCTCGAATTTGCTCAGCAACATCTATGGCGACATTCACCTGCGCCTCAGCTGTGGAGGCTCCCAGGTGGGGGGTGAGGACGAGATTTTTGCCCAAGGATTTTAAGGACGACTCGCCTAACGGTTCTGTCTCGAAAACGTCTAAGGCAGCACCAGCAATTTTGCCTTCTTTGAGAACCTCTGCCAAAGCCGCTTCATCAATGATGCCACCACGGGAGCAATTGATAATCCGGGTGGTGGGTTTCATCTTGGCTAAGGCTTCGGCGTTAATCAAGTGAGTGGTTTCTGGAGTTTTCGGGATGTGCAGGGTGATGTAGTCTGCTTCCTGAAATAGCAAATCCAACTCTACTAGACGAGCGTCTAGTTCTTCTGCCCGTTCCACAGAGATGAACGGGTCGTAAGCTAGTATTTTCATCCCCATTGCTTTGGCGACGGTGGCGACATGAGAGCCGATTTTGCCTAAACCGACAACGCCGAGAGTTTTCTTGTAAACTTCCGTCCCGATAAAACTTTTGCGATCCCACTGACCACTTTTAACAGACGCATTTGCGTCGGGAATATGGCGGGAGAGGGAGAGCATCATTGCTAGGGCGTGTTCTGCTGCGGCAATTGTATTGCCTTCTGGGGAATTGACGACTACAATCCCCTGACGGGTGGCAGCTGGGACATCGACATTATCGACACCAACCCCAGCGCGACCGATGATTTTTAGCTGTTTGCCAGCTTCGATAATTTCCTTGGTGACGCGGGTTCCAGAACGAATCATTAGAGCGTCATACTCTGGCATGATCCGCACCAGTTCTTCGGGTGAAAGACCTGTTTTTACGTCAACTTGGGCAACTTGGGAGAGGATGTCGATTCCAACTTGGTCTATTGGGTCAGAAACAAGAACCTTGGACATGATTGGCAGGTAGGTCTAGGTAAAAAATCATCAGTTCCTGTACGCAAAACTTTTGAAAAGCCAAGAGCGATATTGTGTACAGGGAGCAAGGATTGAAAGTCAGCTAATTGATGGCAGTTGACTCAAGAGCGATCGCATCTGATGACTTCCACCAGTGGCGCGATCGCATCAGTTGGTCATTTTAACTGTATCAGGTGTTCTTACACGGCTTGTTACCTGAAAGTTTTTAACTTTGTCTGTTTGGGCTGCTCCCTACCCTACAAAATCTGTATGATATTGCGCTTCACATCCCAATCCGGGTAGAGGATTTGCTATAGCGACACTGATAGGCTGTTAATTAAGGCTATCTTTTGCATCATCTAACGATATCACTATGAATTATCTCGTCGCCGTACTGCAAGACCGCATCCAAGCAGAAGCAGCTTATTCCGCGCTAGAAAAAGAAGGCTTACCTATGGATAAGGTGACTATCCTGGGTAGAGGATACAAAAGTGCTGATGAATTTGGCTTGATCGATCCCAACGAGCAGGCTAAAAAGCAATCAACGCTGATGGCTTATTGGCTCATACCCTTTGGATTTATCGCCGGGTTTGTCTTCAACTTGAGTACTGGGATAGAAATTTTTCACTGGGCAGGAGCATTTGGTAATCATGTCATTGGTGGTATTCTGGGCGCAGCCTCCGGTGCTTTGGGTAGTATTTTTGTCGGCGGTGGTGTTGGTTTGGTAGTTGGGAGTGGCGATGCTTTGCCTTACCGCAACCGCCTGAATGCTGGTAAGTACCTGGTTGTGGTTAAAGCTCCGGAAACTACAACTCGCGTAGCTACTCGGATACTCCGCCAGTTTGAGCCGGAAAATCTTCAAGCCTACGTTGACCCAGATGGCGTGTAAGCTAATCCTCTAGACAGAGGGAGTAACAAACAGAACATTGCTAGTCTAAGTAATTGCTTGAGCGCAAGTGACTTGAGGCTGGTCGGAATGAGAGTATTGCTAGCGGGTTTGGGAGTTGCGCTCGTCTGGTGGATCATCATAGATGTACTTTGGACAACGCTAGCGGTAGGAAGTGGAGGCGGGTCAATTACATCTAGAGTGTGTAGTTGGGTGTGGAAAACTATTCTGCGTCACCATCGCTGCGCTTCGTCTCATCATCTGCTAGCGATCGCTGGCTACAGCACTATTATTATTTCTACTCTGGTGTTGATTTTTCTCACTTGGGCTGGGTGGGTATTAATTTTTAGCGCCAGCGAGCGCTCCCTCATCTTTGCCGATAGCAAGCAACAATATTCCCCTTGTTAGCGATGAAGTCTTTGAGGAAGAAGTCACCAGCCTAAATAGATAGGCGAAGGCGTTTGCTTCTGGCCTTAGTGCAGAATGATGGCTGGACTTGGAAGTCAATATCAAATCGTTTGGGTAGACGATCTGTTTCTGGGTAAGCATACGCCTTGGGCGAGCGCAACGATACAATCAAGAAAGTCATTGTAGATTCATTTAAAACTCAAGACGCGACAAACCGCGTCTAAAACAAAACTCAAAACTATTTAGAATGTTGCCAAGAGAAGAACTCCTCAAAGGAGTAGAAAATAGAGATAGTGTAGCTCGTGTCATTGATCTGGCGGATCAAGCAATTAAAACTTGGGAAGTGGTCGTAACTGATTTTCTTTCTCCTCCAGAAATTGTTGAAATTCAACAGGCTTTCAATCGTTTAACTGAAGTACAACTTGTTGCTTCGGGAGGTTATCCGCAAGCTGAACGGCAAAGGATCGCGATCGCGCGTTCAGAAATTCCTCTGGAAGTGTCTCAAGTCCCGGTTGCGGCTTTGGATATTGCTGGAAATTTTCTCTTCGACCAAGCCACTCATCGCGACTTTCTCGGCTCTATGCTGGGGTGTGGAATTGTGCGGGAAAAAACTGGCGATATTATTGTACTGGGAGAGTCTGGAGCGCAGGCAATTGTGGTTCCAGAAATGGTAGAGTTTCTGGAAATGCAGCTCAATCAAGTACGCTCAACTCCTGTGAAAACTCGCAGAATTGAGCTTAGTGAATTAAAAATTCGCGAACCGAAGAAAAAAGAGTTGACGACTGTTGAGGCTTCTCTGCGATTAGATGCGATCGCATCCGCTGGATTTGGAATGTCTCGCAGCAAAATGGTTGATTTCATCGATGCTGGCGATGTCAGGGTAAATTGGAAAGAAATCACTCAAGCGAGTTCTCAAGTTAAATCCGGAGACTTAATCGCTATTCGCGGTAAAGGAAGGCTGGAAGTTGGGGAAATTGCTGTTACTAAAAAAGAACGCTACCGCGTCCAACTAACACGATTTCTTTAAAATTATGCTTATCCTAAGAGAAAAAACGCGGCGCTAATTACTTAACGACTGTAGGCGCTTCGCCTTCGCAAAGGGTAGCCGCAACTGCACAAACTTTAGTCCGCGTAAGGCGAGACAAAAAAAGCCTGCGTAGACAGGCTTTTTTTTTGTAACCCCCGACTTGATGGGGCGTTTAGGGACGATTAGCAACTAATTACACGAGGACGACAACCGGACAGGGTATTGTGCATATTCACCACGTTGCCAATAATAGCGATCACGGGTGCGCCAAAACCAGCCGCCTCTACCTGCGCCACAATCGTTGCTAAGGTGCCAATTAATTCTTCCTGTTCCGGCCGAGTTCCCCAGCGAATCAAGGCGATGGGAGTATCTAAACTCAATCCGGCAAAGTGCAATTGTTCCACAATGTAGGGCAGATTGTGAATGCCCATGTAGACAACGATGGTTTCGGAACTGTGGGCTATGCTAGACCAGTTCACAGTAGGACGATACTTCCCCACTGACTCATGACCCGTAACAAATGTTACCGAGGAACTGTAAGCACGATGAGTTAGCGGAATCCCTGCATAAGCTGGTGCGGCAATTCCCGAAGTCACTCCTGGCACTACTTCCGCTGGCACTCCAGCACGTACCAAGTCTTCCATCTCTTCGCCGCCGCGACCAAAGACAAACGGATCGCCGCCTTTGAGTCGTACCACTATCGCTTGAGTCTGTGCTTTTTCTATCAACAGTTGCGTGGTTTCTTCCTGCAACAGGGAGTGACGCCCCATCCGCTTACCCGCGTCAATTTTCTCGGCGTGGGGGTTAATCATCGCCAAAATTTGCGGACTCACTAGAGCGTCGTAAACTACGACATCAGCACACTCTAACAGTCCTTTCCCTTTCAGCGTCATTAAGCCGGGATCTCCTGGCCCTGCACCTACTAGATATACCTTACCCAAGCACTTACTCCTGTTTACCTGCGTGTTCTCTATGACTGTGCTGTTCATTTACTTCTTAAGTCCCAAATCAAATCGGCTAACTCAGCACTAGCCCCTATAGGTTCAGCCAGATGAAGCTTGCTCGTGGGAAATTGCTTAGACAGTAGCTTAACTTTTGTTAAGATCGCATCCGTAATTCCCCCGGTAAATAAAAAATAAGGCAGAATCCCTATGTGAGAATACTTAGCGCTGACTAAATCTTCTAGACGCTCCTCCAAACTGGGTGACACCGACCAGTAAGCAGGCACTGCCCCTAGAGTTGCGGCTATTGCCTCCACTGGCTGATTTCCACCAACACGGCGGCTACCGTGAGATAAGAGAATACTCGCATCTGCGTTTACCGAAGCCAAGCTAGTTGCCAAGAGACGACTTAAGCCAGGGTGAACGCCTAGATGAGGTCGGATCTCTATTGTCAACTTGCTTTCAAGAGCAATGGATGCGATCGCTACTTGCTCTGGGATATCCTCCATCACATGAACTCCCGGCAACAGAAACAGGGGCAAGACCTGAAGGTGTTTCAAGCCACTGGCATGAGCGCGATCGCTAAATTGCCGAATTTGTTCATGCAAAGGCTGATCCCCTAGTTCCAGAACTGCTGTACCTACCAGGGGTGACAATGCCACTGGCGGCGCAGCCAAGGATGAGCGATCGCTTTTTTTCTGCATCCATTCGCTCTCAAGGCCTACCTTCTGTGCCACAAGAGTTGCTAATTCCTCTACAGCTGCTTGGGGACGAGGGTCACGGCTTCCGTGGGATACCAGTAGATAGGCAGATGTATTTGGCAAAACCCCGCTCAAACTCTTCCTAAATTGCGTACTATCCAATTAATATCGTTTTCCCGCAGAAGTTTTTGTATAAACTGTTTCTAATTCAAGTGCGATTTTAATATAAAACCGAATTTCTACATCGCTACAGGCGATTGCCTTACTTACATTATTAATTTTTTATTAAGAAAAGTCGAGCCTGTGGGTTAAACTTCCCACAGACTCGATTTTTTTAACTAAGTTGTCCTGACTTGATGGTACGATTAACTGTCAGCCGTAGGCTGTGGAACATACTGGAAATCAGGTGCAGAGTTCCAAGGCCCCCGCTCATCCTGACCATTCTGAGACAAATTGAAGTAAAGATTCACCGTTTCATCAGGCTGGATATTGCCAAAGAAGGGGTCAGTTAGTTTACCCATCGACTCCAGCGCCTTCATAAACATCTTGGTATGAGAAATTTCGCGGGTAAGCAGATGCACTAGAGTCTTCTTCGTCCCTTCATCAGTTGACAGCTTAATCAACTGCTCATAAGTTTGACGCGCCCCAGCTTCAGCAGCAATGTTTGCCCGCAAGTCACGCACAACATCCCCACCTTCATTAATATAGCTAGCAGTCCAACTGTTACCCTGGCTGTCTAAGAAGTGTGGCCCCATCCCACGGATAGCAAACAGGGTACTCTTATAAGCTTCTGTTTGGTCAGTATTCTTTGTATGCTGTTCGATGAGTTTACCCACCATTTCCAGGTGTCCAAACTCCTCTATAGCGATATCTTGCAGCATATCCTTAATACCGGGATTGTCGCAGTGAAAAGACTGTACCCAATACTGCAAAGCGGCTGTAAGTTCCCCCGTTGCTCCCCCAAACTGCTCTAACATTAGTTGAGCAAAACGCGGGTTAGGCTCTTTAATATCGACAGTATGAATTGTTTCTTTTTTGTGGAAAAACATGAATTAATTACTCCTCTCAATTTTAGATGTAAGCTGTAAAACCTGATTTTCGTAAAAGCGTTGTATCGCCAACTGAAAAAGCTTAAACTTTTCTCAATATTTTTGGCACTGTCACCAGCTTATATCAGGGTATACAATCTAAACCTGCATCAACAGACAGAGTTTAAAATAAGCTTTCTCTAACTAAAGAATGAGGATGAAATAGCTAATATAATATAGAGTCAGCAATCTAATTGATCCTCGTTTCCCTATGACTGGGGACGCTGAGATATGGAGGCTCTGCCTCTGATAAAGTATCAAATAATATCAGGCAGAGCCTCATGGTAGGTAATCCCAGCCAGAGACTGGGAAAGAGGAATTTGGTGCGATACATCTGTAGGGACATGGCATTGCCATGTCCCTACCAAGGTGGCGGCAATGTCAGAACCGCGATATATTCCACCCAACTGAAAAACGCTATATCCCTATATCCTGTGTAACACCCAATGCTCGTGGATATATTGCACCACAGGTTAACTAATCTAATAATATAGGCGCTCGCCCGATTTCCACACTACCTGATGCTGGCAAAGTAGATTTACCCCCAGCTAAATCTCGAACTTGCTTAATATTCCAATTAGAAGGCACTTTAAAAGGCAATTTGCCCTCTGGGTTCCACACAATCCAGCCTGTGTAATTATTATCTCGCGTAACCTGACAAATCCAGATTTTATTACTGTCAGGTTGACAAGATTTCATTGTCGCACCTATCAGCCATTTCTGCACCTCACTATAGGCAATGCTGGCTGGTGTAAGAGTTTTATTGTCTGCCTGCACCATCTTTAACCAATTTGGATGAATCTGCGTGTTTACATCCCAAGCGTACCAGTAGAAACGACTAATCCCTGATGCCCAATAAATAATATAAGTACGTGCTATAAAACCTCTTGCTTCTTCATCGGTAAACGGCTGTTCGTTAGGAAATTTAGCATAGGCATTTTCTGTGTCCCACAAAGGCTTATGGCTGAGTTTATTCTTAGCCATTACTTGTTGCATTCTCCGAATGGTTTGCACTCGTTCTTCTGGTGTTTTTTCCTTGATGGAATACAAGTGCGGCCCTACTACGTCGGTGTAAGCAGCCGCGCCTTTGGCAAAGTATTGATCCAGCCAATCCACTCCCCCAAGGGAAATCCAGCTTTCATTTCCTGGCAAATCCAAACCTGCGATCGCGCCGGGAGATACGACAATAATATTAGTATCAACTTCTTTGAGAACTTTGTAAGCCTCCTGTGCCATTTCTACCATCTTTTCAATTGAGCCACTATAATCATTTTTATTATTAGTTTCGTTCCAGATTTGATAAGCTCGAATGCGACCTTTGTAGCGAGTTGCAACAGTTCTTACAAAGTTGCGCCAATCCTCCATATCTTTAGGTTCTGAAGCAACTCCGGGGAAATCTTTTCCCCACTCTCCTACCTCATTCGGTCGTGCTGCTGCCCATTTAGGAGTATCGTTAAATACATAAAGAACTTCAACTCCCTGTTGTTCGGCTAAATCAACATATTTATCTAATATCTCGAATTTCCACTCACCTTTGTTTGGCTGGATGAAGAACCACGGCACAAAAACCCGCAAAGCCCCCACATTAACAGCAGGCCAAGGAGTTTTGGTAGGTTCTTGAATGTGCATCCCAAATAAGGTTTTTGGGATAGGTGTAGAGGAAACGGTTGCTATTGTATTTACTACTTGAGCCGGAGATTCTTTCGGTGCCAATAATGTGGTGCAACCAATTACTGGCAGTGTCAAAACGGTTATTCCTAAGAAGAAAAAATTAGAAAGTTTAATAGAAATCATTAGTTTTTTATTCTTAGTTATTCTCGTTTCTAGTCTCAGACTGGAAACCCCAGAATAGGAGGCTGAGCCTGCCCTTAAAAAAATAGGTGAGGCTCAAGCTGGGAAGGAGAACTTCACATCAAGGGTGAATGCATTGCGGTAACATTTTCTTAGCCGCTTGCTGAAATTCCTTGAGAAACTGGCGAATAGATCCTACACCGTTGCCAATTTGGGGATAATCTTCATAGTGAGATTCGCTTGGCAACTCCTGCGCCGCAATTAAAAACCATTCGTCGGCTAACCAAGCGAAGGTAGAACCCAGCGAGACACGGAATTTGTCTTGCAATGCCTGGACTTGCGAAATTACTTTAGCGGCTTTTTCCGGGGTTACTGGTATCAGTTCATCTTCTGCTGGACGAAAGCGGGTTAACCCTACTGGCACCACCGCTACAGATGCCAGCTTATCTGAGGGTATACAGTCTAAACTTGTATCAAGAGGCATAGTTTTAAATTAGCTTTTTCTAACTAAAGAACGACTAAAAAACTGCTAGTGCATAGTATTTTAAGCAATGCCTTCCATAAACTTTCTCCTCGTTCTTGCAATAACGAGGAAACGAGAAATTTTTAAAACCTACCTAATACCGCACTCTTCCAGTTTTGCAACCATTGCACCCGCATGATGCCACCATTCATAACCGCCTACCCAGCGACGCGATGGCAGATGTCCGGGTGCGGCTTTGTCGCTAAATTTCAAACCGGAGTCGGGATGATAAGGATTGTAGACAAACCAGCCTACTTTTTCGCAAAAAATTTGATATTCTCCCCTAGCATCTTGATAAATTTGCTTTTGTACGCTGAAGCCAAAACGCCCTTGACTATACTTCACCCACAGCTGGTCAATTGTCCACAAATCCTCACAAGGGAATTTTTGAATATCACTACTGGATAGATAGCTGCTGGGTGATTTACTAACTGCTTGACACATAACTGCCCAGGTTTCTTGATCGGCTTCTTTCCATTTCTTTTTAGCCAAGAAATCCCGCAGTTTTGTATATTTAACTTCTACGTTGGAATTTAGAAAATTAACAGCAGAACGCTCTTGAATTTGAACCGCTGGTGCAGGACGGGGATTTAAACTTTGCTGTACTGCTTGCAATACTTCAGCAGTGCAGGAATAGCGTTCTCTGATGGCATTTTGCAGCAATTTATCGAGGATTTGACTGAGGTCTTCGCTTACCTTCATTCCCCTTGGCAAAAAATCGCGCCACGCCCACCCGTTATTCACAATATCGAACATAGTCAGGGGAGGAACGCCAGTCAACAAGTGAATGCAAGTGACACCCAAACTGTAGAGATCGCTGGAGGGCAAAGCTTTGCCCCGTGTTTGCTCAGGTGCCATGTAGCCCGGGCTACCAATGATCGTCCCAGTGTGGAGCAAAGCTGTATCTGTGAATACCTTGGCAACTCCAAAGTCGATCAAAATGAGATGGCGATCGCTAGTGCGTCTGATAATATTAGCTGGCTTAATATCCCGGTGCAACACCCGATGCTCGTGGATATATTGCACAACAGGTAACAAATTCTGCAACATTTCCCAAATCTGCGTTTCGCTATAAACGCCCTTTTGCTGCAACTCCTGGGACAGAGTTTGTCCGGGAATAAACTCTTGCACTAAATACATCTGTTGCTTTTGTTCAAAGTGAGCTAATAGGAAGGGAATTTGCGAATGCTTTCCCAGCTCATCCAGACGCATTGCTTCCTGACAAAACAAGGAAACCACCTTTGTAAAAGTAGTTTGATCTCGTTCTGGGAAGTAGAGTTGCTTAATTACACAACTGGGTTTTGAAGGAATATGCTCATCCACCGCTAAAAAAGTTCTCCCAAAGCCGCCTTTACCAATTAGCTTGATCGGACGATAGCGGTCTTTCAATAATAGTTTTTGCCCGCAACTGCGACAAAATCGGTCATTTGCCTGGTTGTGGGGGCTTTTACATTCAGGAGCTACACAGTAGAGCATGGCAGGCTTTGGCACCCACGCGAATGATGTTCATCTCTAAGGTATCCCCAATTGGAGAGATGACACAAATCTGTTTGTTTATTCTCGTTCCCAGTCTGAGACTGGGAACGCCTTCGGGAGGCGCAGCCTCCCCCTAGAAAAAATAGGCGAGGCAGAGCCTCGCTAACCTCATTCCCAGGCTCAGCCTGTTCATGAGAACTTTAAGGGTGAATGCAAGCCTGGATTAGTTCTTCTATGCCGTTGACGGGTAAGATTGGTGTACCCAAATCTTGGGCAAGTTCTTCAACAGTCATGTCGTCTAAAAAGCGAGTATCTCCATGCTTGAGCATGACACAGGGGAGGAGAATGCGATCGCCTAAATCTTTTCCCTTTAATTTCAGCAAATCTTCACCCGTCAACAACCCGGTGACGCTAATTTCTTGTCCCCAGTAATCGCTATGCCTAGCTGCTATATTCACCTGTAGCCCTTCAACTTGATTCAGGCGTTGCACGATAGGTTGAAACGCTTTTTCAACGGCATTGCCAACTATCCAAGTGCATTTTCTGGGTGTCTCGATACGTTGCGGTAGCATTTTCTTAGCTGCTTGCTGAAATTCTTTGAGAAACTGGCGAATAGATCCCACACCGTTGCCAATTTGGGGATAATCTTCATAGTGAGATTCGCTTGGCAACTCCTGCCCCGCAATTAAAAACCATTCGTCGGCTAACCAAGCGAAGGTAGAACCCAGCGAGGCACGGAATTTGTCTTGCAGTGCCTGGACTTGCGAAATTACTTCAGCGGCTTTTTCGGGGGTTACTGGTATCAGTTCATCTTCTGCTGGACGAAAGCGCGTTAACCCTACTGGCACCACCGCCACAGATGCCACAGTGGGAATTTCCCCCCTATGGAAAGATGCTAAATCCCCCAGGGTGGTATCCAGATGTGCGCCATCGTTAACGCCTGGACACAGAACTACCTGGGCATGAATTTGCAAACGCCGTTCTTGGAACCACTGCAATTGTTGTAATATTTGCCCGGCGCGGGGATTTTTTAGCAGGCGAGTTCTTACATCAGGTTCGGTGGCGTGGACGGAAACGTAGAGGGGAGATAGGCGCATTTGCTCAATTCTGTCCCATTCTCGTTGGGTGAGATTGGTTAAGGTGAGGTATGAGCCATAGAGGAAGCTGAGGCGATAATCATCATCTTTTAAATATAGACTTTGGCGTTTACCGGGCGGTTGCTGGTCGATGAAGCAGAAGGGACAGCGGTTATTGCACTGGATTAAGCCATCAAATAGGGCGGTTTCAAATTCTAGCCCTAAGTCGTCGTCGTAGTCTTTTTCAATTTCGACTGAGTGGCTTTTGCCAGCGGTGTCTAAGACTTCCAGTTCCAGCACTTCATCGGCGCACAAAAACTGGTAGTCGATCAGGTCGCGGGGGCGCGAACCGTTGATGGAAACTATGGCATCGCCTGGTTCAAATCCAATTTCGGCGGCGATGGAGTCGGGGAGAACTTTGGTTATTAGGGCTGGACGAATTGATGTCTCGCTCATGATACTGGGAGGGAACGAACCACTTCAGGCAATAGAGGGCGTAGAAGAAAGAGTGATTAGATATTGGGGATGAGTTTGAGATAGATTGCTGCTAGGATTACTACTCCAAATGCTAGCCGATACCAGATAAATAGCCAGGTGCTTTGGGTTTGCAGGAAGCGCAGCAGCCAGGCGATCGCTAAATATGAAAATATTGCTGAACTGATGGTTCCGACTACTAGGGGAACTAGCCCCGCATCCCCCACTCCTTCTTCTAAAAAACCTTTTAACTCTACTAACCCAGCTACGGTAATGGCTGGAATACCTAATAAAAAGGAAAATCTGGCAGCAGTTGCCCGTTCTAATCCCATAAATAACCCGGCGGTGAGGGTGGAACCGGAGCGGGAAACACCGGGAATTAGCGCCATAGCCTGCGCTAAGCCCATCAAAATGCCATCTTTGAGATGGAGTTGTTCAAAGTTGCGCTTTTTCTGTCCTACGCGCTCTGCGATGCCTAGCAAGAGGGACATGACAATTGAGGCGATCGCGATCGCTGTCAAACTCCGCAGGGGTGAGTTGTCAAAGTCGGGAATAAACTTCTTGATCAGCAGTCCAAAAAATACTATCGGTAGCGTTCCCAAAATTATCCCCAGCGCCATGAGGAAGTCGTAGGATTGGTAATCTTTGCTGGCGAGCGCTTTGGCTGCACCCGTGACGATTTGCGTGATGTCGCGCCAGAAATACCACAGCACGGCGGCAATACTTCCCAGCTGAATCACTGCTGTAAAGGCAACCCCCGGATCGCCCCATCCCAGCGCTACAGGCACTACTTTCAAATGCGCTGTACTGCTAATCGGTAAGAACTCTGTCATCCCCTGCACAAAGCCTAAAAACGCCGCCTGGATAATATTTACCTGGGATGTGGTACCGGGTGCGGGTACCGCTTCTTGCGCCATAGTCAGCGTTTCTAAAGGGAATGCGATCGCACTGCTTAATCCACCTACACCCAAAAGCGCGAACCTCTGACATTTTGATAAAGCCATAGTCTCCTCTATAGTCAATCGCCTACTAATCTACTGTGGGTAATTGCTAATTGGTAACTACTAATTGCTAATTACTAATTAATCTTCTCCCCCAGTACAACCAGCCCCCTTCTCCCCACCCCTAATTCCCACTTGCTCTTGTCAAGAAAACTAAGTTAATATCTTAAGTATCCCCCCCCTGGGGATATTCAGTGTTATATTTAAAGATGTAAACTTAAGTAAAGAATATTAATAATATCTTGTTTAACAATACCTGGTCTTCCAACCCATCTTCTAACGTTTCTGACACTCTTAGCCAGCCTGGTAAAGTCCTTCTGACTCTTGCTGATTGGGGAATTGGCACCCGTCAAGCTTGGTTGATTTTTGCGGCATCCTCGTTTCTGGTTTCGGTGCCAGTGTTTGTTCAGGCTCCCTTAGTGCGGCTGCTGCCTGGGTTAAGTTTAGTAATGACAATAGGTTGGGTGTGGCTGGGTATTACCCTGATGCGGCGTGACTCAACGAAATTGTGGGGAGACTTGCTGCTGGGGTTCAGCTGGAGTTGGTTAGCTGGATCAATATATTGGGGTTGGTGGCGCTGGGAACCGACAATCCATCTGCCAATAGAGGCAATAGGTTTACCGTTTGCCCTTTGGTGTATAAGTCGGCGTTGGGGAATGGTGGGAAACCTGTTTTATCTCGGCTCGCTGTTCGGTACGGCAGTAACAGATATATACTTCTACATAGCTGGCTTAATTCCACACTGGCGAACCTTGATGCAAGTCGCGCCCAGCGAAGCATCACTGGTTTTCCAAACTGCGATCGCTCAAGTCAAAACTCCTTGGGGTGCAGGTTGGGCGATGGTTCTGTTAGGTGTTCTTCTGGGTGTTGGTCTAGTACCCTTGCGATCGCGCCAGCTGCACTGGTGGGCATTTGGTGGAGCAGTATTAAGTACAATTTTGGTAGACAGCCTGTTTTGGTTAGCTGCCTCTATGGCTTAAAAATACCTGCAAGTTGACCAATGCTCAAGCTATGAGTGCAGGGATGTCGAGCTTCGCTCTTGTTCCGTGATCGCACACTCAAGAGGCGGAAATATGCTAAAAATTAAAAGTTCTAAACGACTTGTCGTCAATATTTTAGCCTGTGGTGACTCTGCGACCCACTCCTTATCTGCTGCTTCGCACCGACTCCGGCAATCGCTATCTCCCGTTGGTGAGTAGTAATTGCTGGACAGTTGGTCGCAGCGACGACAACAATTTTGTACTGCCGGATCGGTGGATTTCCCGAAATCACGCTATGTTGCAGTGTACCGAAACCGGAGAGTTTTACCTAATCGACTTAGGCAGTCGTAACGGGTCTTTTGTCAATGGGCGACGAGTCAGTATTCCTGTAACATTACGCAATGGCGATCGCCTTACCTTTGGTCAGACGGATCTAGAGTTCCACTGTCCAACGGCAGCCGGCAACAATGAGTCATCGGTGACTGGAGATAAGGATACTCTCACTTCGACTTTGCACGTCCGTCGCCTGATGTCAGTGATGGTAGTAGATATCCGCGACTTCACTGTATTAACCCGACAACTGGATGAAAAGATTTTATCGGCGGTGATTGGCACCTGGTTCCGCCACGCCGGAAATATCATCCGACAGTATGGCAGTTGGGTGGATAAATACATTGGCGATGCAGTTATGGCAATCTGGTTTCATGGTTCCCAAGGCGTCACCCAGGAGGAAATGCTAAATATCTGTAAGGCACTGAGTGACCTCCATAAAATAACTATGGATCTGAGTAATAAATATCCTTTGCCCTTTAATCTGCGAATTGGGGCGGGGATTAATACAGGTTATGCTATGGTCGGTAACACTGGCAGTGGCGATCGCCCCGACTATACCGCAATTGGCGATACCGTGAATGCAGCATTTCGCCTGGAATCTGCCACCAAGGAAATTGGTCTAGATATTGCTATAGGGGAAACAACTCACGAATATCTCTTAACCTTGGCAGGAAAGGATACAGGGTTTCAGCAATATACCGTTAATCTCAAAGGTTATGACGCGCCCACTGTAACTTATGCCGGTTTATACGC
The DNA here is from genome assembly GCF_014695815.1 of Trichocoleus sp. FACHB-6. Taxonomy (NCBI): domain Bacteria; kingdom Bacillati; phylum Cyanobacteriota; class Cyanophyceae; order Leptolyngbyales; family Trichocoleusaceae; genus Trichocoleus; species Trichocoleus sp. FACHB-6. The sequence goes on along the minus strand of NZ_JACJOY010000097.1, from coordinate 200,871 downwards.
TGACCTGGATGCTTTTGTACAGGTCAATAGTCAGTAGGTAGAAGTTTCACGATTGGCAGACTAAGAACTACAGACTCCTAATTTCTACATCAAAAACTTCCGCAAAGGCTGCAATCACATCCAGACGCACCTGCTTGAGGTCAATGGTGGGAAGGAACTGGGCTAAACTGCCAACAGGCTTGTCGGCAATGCCACAGGGTACGATGCGCTGGAAGCCACAGAGGTCGGGACAAACGTTTAAGGCGAAGCCGTGCATGGCGATCCAGCGGCTGACTTTAATGCCAATTGCTGCCACCTTACAGCCTTCCAGCCAAACGCCAGTCATACCGGGAATGCGCGAGCCTTTTAACCCATAAACATCCAGAACTCGAATTAATACCTCTTCTAACTGCCGCAGATACCAGTGCAGGTCTTGGCGATAATGTCGCAGATTTAAAATTGGGTAGCCGACTAGCTGACCGGGACAGTGGTACGTCACTTCACCGCCTCGTTCCACCCGAAAAACTTCCCAGTCGGTCGCTGCGGGGTCAAATTTGAGAAATTCTAGACTTGCTCCTTGTCCCAGAGTATAAACTGGCGGATGCTCTAGCAAAATCAGCGCATCTTGACAATTCGGGTCGTTTAGGCGTTCTGTAACTAGCGATCGCTGCCATTTCCAAGCATCTGCATAGGGCATCAGCCCTCGGTTGTATATTAAGACTTGCCGCCGGGAATCTAAGGCAAAAATTTCAGACATACTTAAGATTATCGCAAAAATCAACAGTAATTTGACTTAAATTTCCTGCATATTTCACCTAGCGGGATCAAGAAATGTCAAAAGATGCAAAGGATTTTGAAGAGAAGTCAAAGGCATCTGTTGTGTACATTACAAAGTGCTAATGTTGAAGTTATAAGCAAACAGTGTTGAAACAGGACGCATCTTCAAGACAACCCCAAAGCAAGGCTGAGCAATCGTAGGGTAAAACACGTTAGTTGGACTTGCTTTTCTGGAGATAACTGAACAGGAACATCGACAGTAGTTTTGAGCAATCGGCTTGCTGGTAACACCTCTGGCTATGGCTCGGTGCTCTTCAAGAACATCCGAGTAACCTTGTAGGTATGGGTAAAACCTTGATATTCCTAAAAGTTTTGCCTCTGTTCAACACTTGTCTACCCAAAAAACGGGCATTTAATAGCTACAGAAGAAAGCGGCAACTGCTATAGCTTTCTAATTTACCAATACGGTACACTATGGAGTATCCGGTATGAAGCTTGTCATCCACGGCAAAAACATTGAAATCACCGATGCGATTCGCGAGTACGTGAATCAAAAGATTGAAAAAGCGGTGAACCACTTTCAGAATTTGACAACAGAAGTCAATGTGCATCTATCAGTAGCCCGCAATCCCCGGATAAATCCCAAACAGGCGGCTGAAGTAACTATTTACGCTAATGGCACAGTGATCCGCGCCGAAGAAAGCAGCGATAACCTATACGCTAGTATTGACTTGGTTGCTGATAAAATTGCTCGAAACCTGCGGAAATATAAAGAAAAACGGCTGGATCAGAAAACCCAAGCTCAGCCTAAAACTGCCGTAGTGGTAGAAGAAGTACCAGTGGCACCGGATCTAATAGGCGATCGCACTCCCGAACTCCCCACAGAAGTTGTGCGTACCAAATATTTTGCCATGCCGCCGATGACTACAGAAGAAGCTTTGGAACAATTGCAGCTGGTGGATCACGACTTCTATATGTTTCGCAATGCCGAAACCGGTGAGATTAACGTGATTTATGAACGCAACCACGGTGGTTATGGAGTGATTCTGCCCCGTAACGGCAACGGACACACTAATCACAAAAATGGGAAAACTGCTCACGGCAACAGTGCGACACCAGAGAAGTCCACTGCAAAAGGTTAAGTCAAGTTTCTCGTTTCTAGTCTCTGACTGGGAACGTGCCTAGGGAGGCTCTGCCTCCCCTTCAGGGGCAAGAAAGTATAAAAGTCAGCCTCTAATTTCGCGTTCCCAAACTCAGCCTGGGAACGTGAAATTAGTCATTAGGAGTAACTTGGCCTTGTAGCAGGTAAGTAGTCATTTTTCCTTTACCCTTAACTTGGAGCGGTTCCCGTTCCTCAAATAAATATTGCTCCCGCAAGAGTTCGTAGGTGGCTGCTGTCACCTGAATATGACCAGGTAAACCGTGTGATTCCATGCGACTAGCAATATTCACCGTGTCCCCCCTTTCGTGCCAATCACACCTGCAACCACAGGCCCGGTGTGGATGCCAATCCGCATACTCAAAGCTTGCCCAGTTTCCCGGCTAAATTGAGCGATCGCAGTTTGCATATCAAGTGCCATTTGCGCGATCGCGCTTGCGTGGTTCCCCAGGGCATGAGGAATACCCCCCACCACCATATAAGCGTCTCCAATCGTCTTAATTTTCTCTAAGCCGTGTTGTTCAGCCAGCTGGTCAAACTCCGAGAAAATCACATTAAGGATCTCTACCAGTTCTGTCGGCGAAACTTTAGTTGAAAACTCTGTAAAACCAACCAAATCGGCAAACATAACCGTGACATCGGAAAAGTTTTCCGCAATAGTGTTTTCCTGCCGTTTCAGGCGTTCGGCAATCGGCTGGGGTAAGATATTTAGCAACAGGCGTTCGGTTTGTTCCTGTTGATAGCGCAGTGCTTCTTCTGCGGCTAAGCGCTCAGTGATATCTCGAAGGATCGCCCTTGTAGCAACAGGTTTTCCATTTACTAACTTACAGTTTACGCTTCCTTCTAGCGATATTTTTTCGCCATTTTTAGTAATAAATTCGACTTTAATTTGACCAATTTTTTCTCCAGACATCACCCTCTGGAACTTCTCCAAACATTGTTCTAGACAATCTGGATGAATAACGTCAAATACCTTTATCTGAGCAATTTCAGCTTCGCTATATCCCAAAGTTTCTCGCCAAGCATGATTAACATACAAAAAATTCCCATCTGGAGCGACGCTCTGAATTAAGTCGTTGGCATTTTCAAACAAATCTCGGTATCTTTCTTCGCTCTCCAGTTGCGCGGCTTCGGCTCGCTTACTCTGGATAAATTGGCCGAGTTGGCTACCAATAGCCATCATCATCTGAAGCAAATCTTCATCAGGTATCTGTTTCTCGCGGCTAAAGAAAGTCATCACCCCAAAAATTTCACCGCCGCTTTGGATGGGAAACCCAAATGCTCCGTGGATTTGGGTACGAGATGCGATATGCGATCGCTCAAATTTAGCATCATTGACCACATCGCTAATCCACAAGGGCGATCGCGATGCCCAAACGCGACCGGGCAAACCCACCCCTGGCGCAAAGGTAATCTTTTTAGTAGACTCTATAAACTCTTTAATCCCAACCAACGCCCTCGCCCAACTTTCCACACATCGCAATTGGCCACTGGGCAAATATTCCCCTCTCCCCTCCTCCCCTGAACCTTCCTCTACCATCCAAAATTCACCTAAATCCCAACTCAGGCTTTCACACAACGCTGGCAGAATTTTTTGGATTGCTTTGTTTAGTGCTGTTGACTCTGACAAAACGCGAGTTGTAGCATACTGCGCCACCTGACGCTGCTGGTCGCGCTTACGCTGGGTGATGTCTCGACCTATATAAACAAAATTTTGTAAATCTTGTACGTCAGTCTGAATAACTGAGCAGGAAAAGGCGACGGAAATTTTTTTTCCAGCTTTGGTCTGACAAACAGCCTCTACATTCTTAAATTTATTTGCAAATAATGGAGGCTGCTGATTTGCTTGTTTAAAAAAGTTTTTATCATCAATAATCATACTAATTTGCTGCCCAATTAATTCGGACTCGCTATAACCAAATAATCCTTCGACAGCTTTGTTAACTATTTTTATCTTTCCCGATGTCGTCGTTACTAACAGGGCATCTGCCATTGAATCAATAATTTTATCGATATAATATTTAGACTCAGATAAAGCACTTACTAAAAGATTGGTGCCATTAGTAGCTTGTACTAAATTTTGTTCTAAAATTATTCTTTCGGTTACGTCTTCAAGAAATATAATTAAATTATCGGACAGATTATCCTCAGTTTTTTCCTGCAAAATTACATACAAATTAAAATATAGAAAATTATTATCTCCACGTCCCAGAGAAACAAACTCGAAAATACTCCGCTGCCCTTCAAAGACAGCCATCAGATAATTTTCAGATCCTATCAGTTCCGGAAATCCCAGGCGGACATCCTTACCCGCTCCGAACTCCTGGGGTTGCTCGGCAAAACGTTGCGCTCCCTCGGATGTCTCTAACACGATCAAGTCCCGATCAAGTGTTAGGTACTCCATGCTGCGTGTAGCCAAAAATTTTTTAAACAGGGAATTCATAATTCAAGGCAAAAGGCTGAAGAGTCATTAGTCATTAGTACCTAGCTAATAACTTAGAACTCTTGACTATTAACTACTTTTTGTAGCATACATAACGCTCTAAGCTGCTAAGAGCCACAGACGCAGACGCGATCGCGCCCTTGAGTCTTAGCCTGATACAACGCCATATCAGCAGCTTGGATCGTTTCTGATGCCGTCAAACCGTGTTCTGGGAAACAAGCGACCCCTAGCGAGAGGGTGATGGTACCCAAAGGTTGACCGTGATACTTTACCTGAAGTTGCTTAATTTTTTCCCGAAGTTGCTGCGCTCGTTCCAAAACGACATCTAGAGGTGCCTGCGGTAAAATTAGCGTGAACTCCTCGCCCCCATAACGACAGGCAATATCGCCTTTGCGGATATTTTTTTGTAAAAATAAACCTACTTCCCGCAGCACCGCATCGCCTGCCTCGTGACCATAAGTGTCATTAAATTTCTTAAAGTCGTCAATATCGAGGATGATGATGCCTAGCGGTTGCTGCTTGCACTCGGCACGATGAATTTCCTGCTCTAAGGATTCTTTCAGGTAACGCCGATTAAAAAGATCCGTAAGCGGATCGCGAATACTTTGATTTTTCAGGATTTCCCGCAGTCTCAGATTCGCCAAAGCAAGCGCAATGTGTTGAGCTACGGTGACAGCCAGCCGTTGTTTGGCTTCGGTTAATCGTTCTTTTTCTAAAGGACTTACATACAACATTCCTATCGCTTCCCCCTGCGCCATCATCGGGATGCAGCCATATTCAGCAGGGGGCGGGTTTGGGTGCAAATGCTTGCAGAGCATACGGTTGTGGGTGTTCGTCACGAAATGCGATCGCCCCCGCCGCAACGCCCAGCACTCATGAGTTGAGAACAGTTTCTGGCTTGTATAAACTTCAGTTCCCGCGTCTTCACCCCAAGTCGCCACCGCCTCAACCAGCTGTTTTGAGGGATGAATTATAAAAACTCCACCCACCGTGTCCGGGAAAAGCGGTTCCATCATCTGGACAATGACGGTGTAAGCTTCCTCAACACTCAAACAAGCCTGGAGTAATTCGCTTAGTTCGCTCAGTAGGGTAATCTCCCGGTTGCGCTGTTCTAATTCATTAACCCAGATGGTGAGTTTTTCGTTTGCCTGTTGTACGGCTGCTTCTGTTAGCTTGCGCTGGGTGATGTCCCGCCCGATATAAACAAAATCTTGTAAGTCCTCTATGTCAGTCTCAATAGCTGAACAGGAAAATGCTACAACAATGTCTTTACCATTTTTTGTCTTACAAATTACTTCCACATCCTTTAATAATTCACCAGGAGATAAAGGATACAGTAACCGTGCTTTCTGGAAAAAATCATTGTCAGTAATAATCTGAGAAATTTGCTTATTAATTAATTCTTTTTCGCTATAACCAAATAAATCTTTCGCAGCTTTATTTATGGCTTTTATCTTTCCTGATGCTGTCGTTACCAACAAAACCTCAGCAATTGACGTAATAATTTTATCTATATAATTTTTAGAACTGGTTAAAGCGCTAAGCAAAAGATTGGCTTCGTTTGTTCTCTGCACCAAGTTTTGCGTCATGGACATTTTTTCGGTTACATCATCAAAGAAGATGATTAACCATTCTTCTAAGTCTTCTTCGTTATATTGGTATTTGCTCACAGAAATATCAATATATAGAAGAGAGCCATTATCTGAAGAGCGGGCAATACCTTTGAGATCGAAATTCTGCTTCTCTCCTGACAATATTTCGCTGAAAACTTCTTCAAGCCCGATTAATTCAGGGAAACCAAGACGGGCATCCTTGCCCTTTACTACCTCATCTGGTTGCTCGGCAAACCTATGCACGTTCAAAGATGTATCTAAAATGCTCAATTTCCGATCCAACGCCAAATACTCGATGCGTCGGGGTGCTAAGAGTTTTTTAAAATACGGATTTACAGAACTTGTAAACATAATTACAACTTTCGGTAGTAATATTAGGCAAATCCGGAATTAGCAAGAAGCAAAATGAGACTTTATCATCGTTCCTGGGCTGCGGTCTAGGAATGCGACGTGAGGCGACTATCTCACCTCTTTCTGGGTAATTCTTGCTATTAAGTGGAGGCAACAGCCTCTAAAACTTGCGTTCCCATTGGGCAGCCCTGGAACGAGAAGAATATGAGGCTGAGACTCTTAAGGAGAAATAGTTACATAAATTCTGGAGTAGCCACGACTATTCTATAATTTTGTAAGCTATTTTTTGAAAAATTTCATCGACGGCTTGACCTGTTTTTGCTGAAGTCGGCTGGATTGATAATACTTGAGCCTGCTGGTAATTGTTACTCATTTGGAGCAATTTTGCCATTTTTTCTTCATCAGCCAAGTCCGATTTATTCAAGGCAATGATGATAAATCCTTTGGGATTGACTGACAAAAACAGATTTAGATGAGCCTCAAGATGCTCGATGGTTTCCTGACGGCTGACATCGGCAACGAGTATGGCAGCGCTGGCTCCTTGCAGGTAAGTAGGCGCGATCGCTTTAAATTTGGTACTACCTTCTAAATCCCAAATTAGCAGATTTACGCTCAGCTTTTCGTGTTGTTTTACCTGTTCTAATTCCACGGTTTTGCGAGAAATTTTGACTCCCACAGTTGAAAGATACTTATCACTGAACTGACGATCTACAAAGCGGCGAATTAAGCTGGTTTTACCCACGCCAAAGTCACCAACTAAGCAGATTTTTTTGGATATACTTGACATATTTATTTACTTTGGACAACTGGTGTCGCTAGCTCAAATTCGACGCACCTACTTAACCATAGGGGTTGGTCAGCATCTACATCTAAGGGGTGGTTTGTCATTCCTGCAACTCGCAATCGTCGAGGAGCAACGCCTTGCTCTATTAAGGCATCTCGCACCGTCTTAGCTCGCTCAAGTGCCAAGCGCCGATCTCGGTTTGGGTTGTCGCTGGCATCACCGTAACCTACTATCATAAGATGCTTCTCTGGATACTGACTTAAGAATGCCCGGATTGGTAGAATTTTATTTTTTATATCTTTAAATTTGAGCTTTTGTGTACCGCGACTAAAGTAAATTCGGGTAGCGATCGCACTTGGCTGTATTTCTACAGTGTTGGTGACAGACTCAATTCCCGGAATTTTTCCGAATGCCAGAGTGATTTTCTGGGCATCTATCGCTTGCAAAGCAGTTCCCTGGACTGTGACTTTACGAGCATTATATTTAGCAGAAATGAAAACGCCGTCCATCTGATTGAGGATTGATGTTACTCGCTTTACCTCAGCTGCTGCTAATACCGGATCGGGGGGCGTATTGATGGCGATGACGTTATTGTTTAACTTCAGACTTGGGTAAGTATCTTGGGCAATTTGTGCAGCTTTTTGGCGTAAATACTCGTTAGGCACTTTTCCAGCAAGCTTCAGGATTTCGGCATCGGCATCGACTGTAAGACGATAAACTGCTAACTCTGGATTAGAGGCTAAGGCGAGGGCGGTATTTTGCTCAATGGCGCGATCGCTTCTGTGGCGATACTGATAAATTCCCCAAGGCAATAAGATGAAACTCAGTAGCATTGAGCCGAGTATTAGCAGCGTAGGTGGTTTAGTAGCTTTGTTTTTATTTGACTTTGTGCAGCTGTCTCTAAAGTCTTCTAATATATGGTTTACCTGCTCCGGGATGGTGGCGGTATCTCCATTAAACATCTCGATTGGTTTACCATATTTTTGAATGATTCTGCTGAGGGTACTCCGGATTCTCAACATTAACCAGTATCGGCGCGATCGCCTCAACAACTTCTTCCTTTGACTGATCAATCTTGAGAATCAAAATCTCTGTAATTAAAGGCAAAAGTAAATCTATTAACTCCGTCGGCTCGTAAATCTGATTCTCTAGAATTTTCAGTTTTTGTTCAATCTTTACTATCAAGTGCCGATATTCACCCATGCTAATATCGACCAGAAGATTTTCCAAGCGAGCCAGGGAATCATCTGATGCATCGACATCATCTAAATTCTGCTGAGATGTGTTCGACACCTCGCTATATTTTTTGGCTTTATTTTCACTTAAAATCAACGCATTCTGCGCTTTTTTAATAGGTTCACCCGCAGTTACTACCTCAGTAGATGGTAGTAACTCTACAGGAGATTTTTTGGCTTGATTTTCTAAGAGTGGCGCTGGAAAAATTAAGTTTTTTAATTCCGAAAAACTCGTAGCTACATCACCTGGAATATCTAACTCATCTTCCTCAGATGAAATCGAATCTATCTCGTTCCCAGGGCCAGCCTGGGAACGAAAATTAGGAGGCTCTACCTCCCCTTGCTGGATAATCGTGCCTGTCAGATGCACTGTGGGCGATTGTTCTGAAACTTTAGGTACAGTAACTACCTCGAAATTCTGCTCCGATAACAGCGAATTTTTCGGCAGATTTTCGGCTTTATTTTCAAGCTGTTGGGGTGTTTCTGACAAACTTTTCAACCCCTGAAGTACCGCCTCTACTTCAGGGGTTGAAAAGTTTGATTCTTCTCTATCTACCTTAGGAGGGTTGAAAAGCTCTAAGTCAATTGATAACTTTACAAACCCTTCTAGTGGAGCAAAATCTTCAGCTTGATTTTTTTTGGATAAAGTCACGTACTGCCATCCGTCACTCTAATTTTTAACTAATAAAGCTAAAAAATCAAGCAATACACCTTAATTTCGCGCCGGAATTTAATTTTATCTAATGATTTCCTGACTCTGGTAACAAAAGCTCAGCAGTTACACTTGTGGCACTGGCGTCTGATAAATCAGACACTAAGTTAGACCCTTTTAGCCTCATGCCAAACTCAAACATTATTTCTGCCATATCATCCTTAGAAAGTTTGACATCAGTCATTGAAGAAAAGCGTTTTTCCATTTCTTCAAAAACTTGTTTTTTCAGACTTCGGATATCTTCTTGGAGTTTCTCTCTGGTTTGAGATACATCTTGTCGAATCGCATTTGTTTGGGTATCGACAACATCATCCAAGGTTCGCAATGTGCTAGAAATGCTTTGGCTGGTGCGGTCAATATGTTGACGCAGATCCGCGCTATCTTTTTGGGTATTTAAGCTTAAAGTTCTGATTTTTTTATCCAGAGAATCAACTGCTATTTGCAGCTCAAGGGAAAGAGCATCTTTTATCCGATCAATGCGCTGATTGATTTCTTGATCTAGGTTGGATAATTCCGACTCTAAATGCTCGAAGCGCTTGCTATAGTCTCGAACATGAGAGCCAAAAAGGATGTCGCGAATCTGATCTATGTTTCCCAGTCTTTCACGCATTTCATCTTTGTTAATTTCATTCATAATTAGACCTTGTTATTGGGAAAACTGCCTATTGTTCATTTAATCAGACTATGGGCTATCCAGCATCAATTCAGGAAGAAAAACATATCCAATAATTCAGCCTATATTTTAGTTTCACGTCAGGTTTAAGCGGAGAAACCTTTAGTCTTCGTCATCGCTAACCTATATCAGAATCTCTACCAATAGGCGCAATAGATTCTCGTAGTTATCACATAGTTTCTGCGCGATAGTGATTCTAGAGAAACCTCCTGACATCCTCCTTTGTAAGTATTCGCATGTAGATGAGTATCTTTAACATCAGTGCTAAGGTTTTCTGAATTCAGAATTCTACTTAACAAAGAAGCAATCAGATATCAGCTTACTGTAGCCTACCGTCACGAGCGATCGTATCTTCGGTGCCATCACCCCTGCTCACTTTCGCGCCAACAATGCGATCATTGGATTAGCACCCAATAGCAAACTCTCAAGCCCCTGCGATGCCTCTGGTTTGTGACATACATGAGCATCAATAAACAAACCAATCGTTTCACCCACTAGAGAACGTATTGCCTCTTCCGGTTGAGTAGCTGGTAAGTCAAAAGGTGAAGCAGTGGTAATATCTGGCGGATAAGCAATGGAAAAGTGATTTGCCCCTTCCAGAATTAGCAGATAGGTGTCATCTCGCCCGCCGGTTATTGCCTCGTGGAAGGTACGGACAACTGCTGTAGTCGCGTCGCTACTGAGTCCATACTGTCCACTGCTGGTGGCAATTACCCCATCCTTGGTGCCACCTATGAGCAACAGGGGCAGCGATGAAGGCAGGGGCAATATCGTTTCTGGTGCAAATCCTAGCATTATCGGGGCGGCATTGTGAGCGCCGTAGGCAAAAGCCGCCGCGACTTGTGGAAAAAAGCGCGGTTCGGCATTTTCAAGCGCAATTCTGCCACCTGCGGAGTGTCCGCCCAAAATAATTTGTTGTAAGTTCAGCATTCCCGCCAGCACTCCCTCCGACTGGAGGCTTTCGAGTTCGCCTAGCAGTGTTGGTAAAGCCGAAGCAGTGGAGCCAGTGCCGTATTTATCGGGTGCCCACATTGCGATGTCAACACCTGGTGTGAGGCTGAATATCCCTGGTAAATTTTCGGCAACCCAGTCAAATGTCACTACCACCATTCCCCGCTGGGCAAGTTGAACTGCTAGCCACTGGTACATTTGGCTCGTGCAGTTAATCCCGCTAAAGAAAATTACCACCGGAAACGGAGCTTTGTCTGAGTCTGCTGGCACAATGCCTTGAGCTAGTTGCTGTTGGCTTCCCGACATCTTGGCGGGATATAGTACCTTGAGATGAATTGTGTCGTAGGGCGGTTTGGCATTCTCAACTTTAGCGGCTCGGAAAAAAGCGCGAATCATGCCAGAGTTCCTAAATTCAGGCTTTTTTAATCATAAGCCTAGACAGTTGGAGTTTTAGAAATAACTTGTAGGGCGATTTTTTAGCGCGATCGCATCAGCTGTTTCAACTCCTGCAAGACAGGCAATAATTGCCCCGAATCTGACTTTTTGTTGGTAAATATCCCGTAGCTGGGGCTGAATAACAATGCTATTACAAATAATCCCGATACAACTAATACAATTGCGGGGCCAGAAGGCAAATTAAAAAAGTAGCTGAGATACATCCCGCTGATGCTGGAAATAATGCCAATTACCGCCCCCAAAATCATCACATTGTGCAGCCGTTTAACTAATAAATATGCGGTTGCTCCCGGCGTGATTAGTAGAGATAAAACTAAGATTACTCCCACGGCTTTCATGCTGGCAACAATCGTTAGAGCAATTAGCAGCATCAGCCCAAAGTTTAGCAGGTTGGTAGGTAATCCAACTGCCTGCGCTCCGAGGGGGTCGAAGGTATAGAACAATAATTCTTTATACAGCAGTACAACAATTATTAATACAATTGCGGCGATGATAGCTGTGTCTCGGACTTCTTGAATGGTGACACCTAAAATATTGCCAAATAAGAAGTGGTTGAGGTCGATTTTGTTGTCTTTTTGGATTAGAGTAATTAAAGTAATACCAAGGGCAAAGAAGGCGGAAAAAACTATACCCATTGCCGCATCTTCTTTGATAGGCGATCGCGTCCGAATCCAAGCGATCGCCATTGTACTCAAGACTCCAGCAATAAAGGCCCCAACAAAGATATTCGCTCCCACCATAAAAGCGATCGCTAACCCAGGCAATACCGAGTGACTAATGGCATCTCCCAGCAAAGCCAATCGCTGCACCATTAGGTAGCTACCCACGACAGCACACAAAAGGCCGACGAGAATGGCAATTACAAGCGATCGCTGCATGAAACCATACTGCAACGGCTCAATTAGCACTTCTAGCATAATAATTTTATTTTGGGAATTGGAAATATTTAGAAGCTAGGAGTGATGAGTTAATAACTCTTAGCTTCTGATTTTCTAAGCTGCAAAAAATGCAACCTTGCCCCCATAGGCGCGGTAAAGGTTTTCCTGACTTAGCACCTCTTGGCGCGAACCACTGGCAATTAAATCAGTATTTAGTAAAATCAAATCATCAAAGTGGGTGATAGATTCCCCTAAGTCGTGGTTGACGACTAGAACAGTTTTATTGGCGTCGGCGAGTTCGTGGAAGATGTCAAAAATAATCGACTGAGTTTTCTGATCGATTCCCGCAAACGGCTCATCAAAACAGAAAATCTCCGCTTGCTGAGCGATCGCTCTGGCTAAGAATACCCGTTGCTGTTGTCCGCCTGAGAGTTGCCCAATCGGGCGATCGCGATAAGCGCTCATCCCCACACGCTCGATAGCATCTGCCGCTACTCGTCTGCTAACGTTTGAGAAGCGACGAAACCAGCCAGTTTTCTTCACCCTACCCATCATTACCGCATCCCAGACAGTAGCGGGGTAAGTCCAGTCTATTTGCGATCGCTGCGGCACATAAGCAACCAGTTCCCTTTGCTCCATCAACGGGCGCTCGTTATACAGTACACTGCCAGCAGCAGCCGGAATCAACCCCAACATCGCCTTCATCAGCGTACTTTTACCAGCACCATTGGGTCCAATAATTCCCGTCAGTCGCCCCGATTTCACCGCAAAACTGACATCTCGCAGCGCCTCTACCGTGCGGTACTGAACTCCCAAGTGGCTGACGTTAATGCTTGTTGCACCTGTCGCCGCCACAGGCACATCTCTCAGATGGCATACCATTTTTGTCCAATCCGCATCAGGTGAAAAAGTGACGGTACTCATTAGTGTGGTTCGATCTTGCTTTCCTTGAGCATAATCTAAAAATGAAAGGATTATGAAAACATCTATAAATGGAAATAATCTAAAAGATAGGCAAGATTAATTGTGCAGCACCTTCACAGTAGAAAGATGGAAGAAAACCTAAAAAAGAAAAAAAGAAATAAGAGAAAGCCAAAAATTCTTTCTTTTGCCCACCTTACCTGGTTGGGGCTGGGGCTGCTTCTACCTTTTGCCCTATTCAGTTGTAACCAGCCCTCCTCAGAAAGTACCAATCGAGCAGCAGACGGCAAACCTGACGTAGTTGCCACCAGCACCATCATCGAAGACTTAACTGAACGGGTGGGAGGAGAAGAGATTCAGCTTAAGGGCATTCTCAAGCCAGGAACAGATCCCCACGTTTACGAACCAGTGCCACAAGACTCTCAGGCTTTAGAGAAAGCAAACCTGATTTTGTATAACGGCTACAACTTAGAACCAGGGTTGATTAAGCTGATGAACGCCTCTGGCGGCAAAGCTCGGAAAGTGGCTGTAGGGGAAGTGGTAAAGTCTTTGCAACTGGATAAAGGCAAAGGGGAAGTAGTGCCAGATCCCCATGTTTGGGGAGATGCTGATAACGCCATCCAAATGGTTAATGCCATTCGCGATGCGTTAATTGAAGTATCACCAGAAGACAAAGAGAAATTTACTCAAAATGCAGAATTACTCACTGCTGAGTTAAAACAACTTGATAGCTGGATTACCCAGCAAATTAAAACCATTCCAGAAAATAAGCGGAAATTAATAACAACTCACGACGCTTTTCAATATTATGGCCGTGGTTATGGAATCCCAGTTGCTGGTACTTTGATTGGCATCAGTACGGAAGAACAACCTAGCGCTCAAACAGTACGAAAATTGGTAGAATCTGTTAAAGTGGCTGGTGTTTCTGCAATTTTTGCAGAAACAACAATTAACCCAGCTTTAATTACTACTGTAGCGCAAGAATCAGGCATAAAATTAGCACCGCGTCAACTATATTCTGACTCGATTGGTGCCGATGGAAGTGACGCTGATTCTTACATAAACATGATGGTTGCTAATACCCGCACCATTGTAGAAGCTTTGGGAGGAAGGTACACGCCATTTGAGGTTAGTGGCAGGGGAAAAAAGTGAACAGTTAAGAATCATTGTAGGTTGGGTTTCTCAACCTAACCTACTAGCACTTTCCAATATCTCTCCCACTTGTCACCGATATACTTAAATATCCGAGTTATGCTGGCCTCTAGAGCAGAGTTATTGAATCATTTTATGGCTGTTGTACTTGATCACATGGTTAGTAAATCTTGCCATGTCTCAGCGGGAGATTCAACCAATTTTAATTATTAAAAGAGCTTCTGTCTGAGGGGTTGCCAAAGCCGGGGGCGGAAGCTTAAGGATGCGAGAAGCGGAATCAAATTTCCCTGGGAAATTTTAATTCGCCAATTTTGGTAAAAACGATATATCCATGTGATATTTTTTCATATCGTTGGGGTCTACATATACATCTATTGTTTCAGATTTGATAAATTCTTCCGGATCAAACCAAATATTTTCACTGTGATAAACGTAAACTTCATTAGTCTCCGGGTCAAACCATTGGGAAGTTATCTGGTAAGGAGAGGAACCGTTGACTGTTAAAAATGTATTTAATTCCACTCCAGTGAATTTAGTTACTATCTTCTTGCCATTAGCTTGCAGCTTTGCAGCCTTGTTATTTGATGATAATCTAAATGCTAAAGGGCCAGCGAGTAAACTTAAGCCTATTCCGGCAAAAAGCCCCCCCATTCCCAGTAAAAAGATAGCAGTAAACCAAAGTTGCCCAAAAGAGTTTATTTCGGCTTCTGCGGGATTGTTGGGATTGTAAAGAACAGAAACCGTTTCGCCTACACGAAAGCTTGGTGGATAACTGCCAACGTTTGATTCAAGCTCTGCGCTTTCTCCTTTCTGAGTTTTGAATTTTACTATTGGGTAATAGGTACTGGACTTGCTACTGCTGGAACTGCTAGAAGTGTGAAGTCTAAGTTCGGTTACAGTACCTATGGTAGAGGATGAATTTTTAATAAAATTATGGGTAGAATTATAAGATAAAAAACTGCCGATAAGCATTCCGATTCCGGTAATACTAAATAGGATGCCCATCCAGGTTAACGTTGTATCTTTTTTTGCCATTTTATTTATTTTTACTCCTTGTAGCTAGGTAGGTTTTGAGAAGGTTTTAGATCCGCCTTAATCGGCACAGTTTTTGAAAATGCCATGCAAACCTGTGGCAGGCTAAATAAGAGCGGTTCTCTATCTTTAGATGTATACGGTGAAGTCTACAGACCAGCTAGAAGTTATTCCGGTTGGGTTTAAGTAATTTTTCTTAAATTCTGATAAAACTTAACAGTAGGTAGGTGAGTGAGGGGAGAAACGATGGCTGCAAATCAGCCTGATATTGATATTGCGGGGTTTATCGATCATGCGCTGCTAAATCCCACAGCTACAAGCGAGCAAGTGGTGCGGTGGTGCGAAGAAGCATACAGGTTTAATTTTGCGGCGGTGTGCGTGTATCCCGCATACGTGCGGCAAGCAGCTGATTTGCTGCACGGAAAGAATCCCAAAGTGTGTACTGTAATTGGCTTTCCCACTGGGGCGACGACAGTGGGGACGAAACTATATGAAGCTCAAGAGGCGGTAGAAAATGGAGCTACTGAGTTAGATGTCGTGATCAATCTGGGTTTGTTGAAAGCTGGAAAAACCGAGGAGCTGCATCGAGAAATTGCCCAGATTTGCGACGAAACTGGGCAGACTGTGAAGGCAATTTTGGAAACTGCCCTGCTGACAGATGCAGAAAAGAAGGTGGCAGCTGAAATATGTATGGATGCAGGAGTGGCATTCTTAAAAACCAGCACGGGCTGGCAGGGGGGTGCCACAGTGGCGGATATCCGCCTTCTGAAGCAGCTGGCGCGGGAGCAGGTAGGCATTAAGGCATCGGGGGGAATCCGTACCGTTGAGCAAGCCATAGAGTTAATCGTGGCAGGAGCTACGCGGTTAGGAACGTCTCGCGGTCCCGATTTGATCCGTCAGCGCGATACGCTGGAAAAAGAAGACTGAGGAGTGCTGAGGGCTGAGGGCTGAGTGCTGAGTTTAAAAATTCCTGTAACTCAGAACTCAAAATTCAAAACTCAAAACTTAAGCTAATGAGCCGAACCTACAAAGTAACAGGAATTAATCTTAAGGGTATGCCGTTAGGCGAGTCAGACCGACTGCTGACGATTTTGACGCGCGAATTTGGCTTAATTCGGGCTGTGGCTCCCGGCGCACGCAAACACCACTCCAAGATGGGTGGTAGGAGTGGGCTGTTTGTGGTGAATGAGCTACTGATTGCTAAAGGGCGATCGCTCGATAAAATAACTCAGGCAGAAACTATAGAATCTTACCCCGGCTTAAGTCAGGACTTGAGGAAACTGACAGCAAGCCAATATCTTGCGGAATTAGTTCTGTGTCAGGCATTGAGCGATCAGCCGCAGGAGGAACTGTATGAGCTACTAAATGAACATCTACGCCGCTTGGAGCAGTTGCCATCCCCCGACACTGCCTCAGTTTTAGCTCACCTTACCCACGGTGTCTTTCATTTGATGGCTTTGGCTGGCGTTGCGCCGGAAGTTCAAGAATGTTGCGTGACGCGACAACCACTGCTGCCGCAATTTAACAATCCAGACTGGCGGGTTGGCTTTAGTGCTGCTGCTGGGGGAACGGTGAGTTTACCAGCCCTGGAACGTCTGCAAGCAGAAGCGCGGGCGATCGCTACTCAAAGGACTAGGGGAAATCTAGCGCTAAAAAACACCGTCTCGCCACAAATGCCTGGTATCGTGGCGCAGGAAAAGGGCGGTAACTACCAAACTGTTGTTCATGCTCAAACCCCCCTGATACTGAACACTAAACTGAATGCCGTCGAGCTGGCGCTGCTGCAAAAGCTGGCTCAACCAGAACTACCCCAGGTTGATACGAGTAGTGATGAACCGCCAACGATGAGTGAAGAATCAATTCATCCCTTATCCCTAACCCATCATCCTTCTTATCATGCAGCTTGGGTTGGTGTAGAGCAGATTTTACGTCAGTACGTCCAGTTTCAGTTTGGGCGATCAATTCGCTCTGCTGCTTTGATGGATGCTTGTTTTTAGTCCCAGCCGAATTTTTATAAACCATGATTCAACGTTATGATTCTGATTTGCAAGCCAAAAGTCTGTCCCTAAGTTTGTCCAGACAGAGGACAGAGGACAATGAACGACGAACGGGGGAACCCACATTTCCTCGATCTTCTAAACTTCCTGTCCCTGGAACGGAGCAATCCAGCCGGGGTTTGACTGCATCATCAACACCTACTACATCGCGCCCCTTGTCTGACGATCGCCTGACACCCCCTCATGACCCTGACAACAGTAGAGACGCGCTTAATCGCGTCTCTAGCCCAGAGGTTTCTTTTCCCCAATCTACCGTTGACGATGGTTTAGTTCCAGCGATAGATGCACAATCCAATGGCTCTAACGGAGATTGGCACAACCCTGCATTGTCTAATGTTGATGCTGATGAGGCTGACGCAGATGCAGATCGAGGATTTGTGCCTGTTCTGAGAAACCGCAATTTCTTGGCGCTCTGGAGCGGTCAAGTTTTCTCGCAGATGGCAGATAAGGTGTATCTGGTGCTGGTGATTGCGCTGGTTGCTAATCAGTTTCAGGCGGCGGGTCAGACAATCAGCGGCTGGGTATCGGCGATTATGATTGCCTTTACCATTCCTGCTGTGCTGTTTGGTTCAGTTGCAGGTGTGTTTGTAGATCGGTGGTCGAAGAAGGGGGTGCTAGTCTCCACAAATCTGCTGCGGGGGGCGCTGGTTTTGGCTATGCCGCCTTTGCTGTGGATCAGCAAGGATTGGGGGCTAGTGGCAGGGCTGCCAGTAGGATTCTATATTTTACTGGGGTTAACTTTCTTGGTTTCGACGCTGACACAGTTTTTTGCACCAGCAGAGCAGTCAGTGATGCCGTTGATTGTTGAGCGTCATCGCCTGTTGTCGGCAAACTCTCTTTACACGATGACGATGATGGCATCGGTGATTGTGGGGTTTGCGGTGGGTGAGCCACTGTTGGGATTTGCCGATACTGTGGCGCGATCGCTTGGCGGGGGACTTGACATTGGTAAGGAAATTGCCGTAGGTGGCTGTTATGCGATCGCGGGGTTGCTTTTGCTGTTTCTTCGCACTGGTGAAAAAACTAAATCTCCCGACCACGAATTCCCTCACGTTTGGGAAGATTTGCGCGATGGACTGCTTTACCTGAAAGAACACGGTCGCGTCCGCAGTGCTTTAATTCAGCTAGTGATTTTGTTTTCTATTTTTGCCGCTCTGTCGGTGCTGGCTGTGCGAATGGCAGAGGTTATCCCCGGTCTGAAGTCCTCCCAGTTCGGCTTTTTACTAGCCGCTGGCGGGGTTGGCATGGCTGGCGGAGCGACTATTCTCGGACAGATGGGACAGCATTTTTCCCATCGTCGGCTGAATCTTTATGGTTCGCTGGGAGTGGCAGCATCTCTAGTAGGTTTGGCTATATTTACGCAACAGCTTTGGATTGCCTTACTTTTGACAATGCTATTGGGTGTTTTTGGGGCAATGGTGGCTATCCCGATGCAGACCACCATCCAGGCAGAAACCCCCGACCAAATGCGGGGTAAGGTGTTTGGGTTACAGAACAATGTGATTAATATTGCTCTGACGTTACCTTTAGCTTTGGCGGGCGTTGCTGAGACGATTTTGGGTTTACAGACAGTTTTTCTGGGTTTAGCGGCGATCGCGATCGCAGGAGGACTCTTAACCTGGTATATTTCCGGTACAGGAAAAGAAAAGTAATGAGTTTTGAATGACGAGTTTTGAATTAATAACTCAAAGCTCCACAACGGAAGTCTCCGGCTCCCCAAAACTCAAAGCTAAAAACTCAAAACTCTTAGAAAATGCACATAGCCTGGATCGGAAAAAAATCACCCTTTTGCGGCAATGTCACTTACTCTCGAGAAGTTACCAATGGGTTGTTAGACCGGGGTCTGCAAGTCAGCTTCCTTCACTTCGCCCAAGAAGAAGAAGTATCTGATGCCAGCAACTGGCCTAGTTGTCTGGAAGTGTCTCTACCTTTTCTATACAAGTCCCAGGTTTACACGCTTCCCACTCTCAAATCGCGAAAAGTTTTAATGCGGAGTCTCGAACAGCTAAAGCCAGACTTGGTACACGCTAGCTTGACTCTCTCCCCTCTGGACTTCCTGCTGCCGGAAATTTGCGAAGAGTTGAATATACCTCTAATTGCCACCTTCCACACCCCCTTTGATGGCAAGCAACGCAATATCAAATCAGGAACTCAATTGCTGACTTATCAGCTTTATGCTCCTTTTCTGGCAAATTACGACCGGGTAATTATATTTTCTAAAGTGCAGCGAGATTTACTGGAGCGGTTGGGCGTTGCTGCATCAAATATAGCCGTGATTCCCAATGGCGTTGATGAACGGAAGTATTGCCCAGGCCCTTCTAACATTAAATCCCAGTTGAATGCCAAGCGCCTTTTTGTTTATCAGGGCCGCATAGCCACAGAAAAGAATGTGGAAGCACTGCTACGGGCTTGGAAGCAGTCAGAAATGGGGTCTGAGTCCAAGTTACTGATTGTTGGCGATGGCCCGTTGAAGCCGTCTTTAGAGGCATTTTATGACGAAGAATGCGGCATCATCTGGTGGGGAGCTGAAGCTGATGAGCAGCGCCGAATTGAAATTTTGCGGGGAGCGGATGTATTTATTTTGCCTTCTCTGGTAGAGGGACTTTCACTCTCGCTGTTAGAAGCAATGTCTTGTGGTGTCGCTTGCGTAGCTACGGATGCTGGTGCTGATGGCGAAGTTTTGGAGGGGAATCCTTTGGAAGGGGACGCAGGGATAATTCTCAGAACTAATGGGGTAGCCGGGCAATTGCGAACTTTGCTGCCAGTCCTTCGCGGTCATCAGGAGTTTACAAAACAGTTGGGACAAAAAGCCAGAGCTAGGATTATGGAGCAATATACTCTCAGTCGCAACATCGACCAACTGGTAAAGCTATATGAGGATCTGTTGCAGGAGCGAAAGATTCAAAATATACAATTGGCTGGATTACGTTACAAGCGCAGAGCTAAAGAATCAGCCTCTTCATGGTTTATGGTTGATGATTCAGGGCGTGCTTGTGAATAAATATCTCGAATTAACCAGTAATAAATTAGTTAACCAGTTTCCAACCTAGTCGCGTTGGCTGCTCGTATACGCGCTTAAGCGTATTTATGTCTCTTTGGGAAATTGGGGGCGGATTACGCACCTGAGAAAAATATAGGGCATCTGTTTCTAAAGGGCTGTGTCCCCATATACCAAGTGCGTGACCAATTTCGTGACGGGCAGCTGCTTTAATATAATTGCCAGCCTGAGTTGGACTTAGCTGGATGGTGACTCGGTGGCATAAAACTGCATTTTTATCAAGATGGCTAATATAAAATTCATATTGGGTTTCGGCACTCCGAGCGCGGGGCAGCTGGAATTCGCCTGTGCTGCGATTGAAGGAGGGTTTGAGGGCAGGAAGATTTCGCACTATCTTGATATCAGCATTATCTGACTGCTCAACTATCTCAAGCGGCAAATAAACTGCCCATTCCTGCACCGCTTCAGTAACAGAGTTTGTCCACTTATCTTGATTTTCTACATAAACCTTAATCGGAAACTGCGACCACACTAGATAACCAACCGGGGTAGGCTTGATCTGGGAGAAGTAATCGCCGCTGTTGGTTGTATCTTTCCAGCGTGCCAGCGTCGGGGGCAAAATGTGAATTTGTGCAGCGGGTAGCGAGGTTTCGGCTGCCAAAACAGGATTATCGCCCCCCAGATGAAAATGGGGAAAAATGGCTATGAGGAAGGTAGCGATCGCGATTAACGTCGCCGTCAAGAATTTTTTAGAGAGGATCGCGATCGCGTTTCGATTTTGTAAAAATGTGAGCGATCGCGTCTTGAGTTTTGAGATCAAATTACTACTTAAGCCAACCTGCGCTCAAAATCACCGTCAAACCCAGAAAAATCACGCTAAGAACCCAAGTCACTCGGTTTAGCGCTGTCTCTGCACTCTTGGTACTCGTAAACAGTTGAGCCTGTCCGCCAATACCCCCAATCCCATCTCCTTTAGGAGAGTGCAGCAGCACTAAAACAATCAGACAGACGGCAGACAGCGCCCAAATAGATTGGAAGATGTTAACAAGTGTCATAGTTAGTTGTCAGTTGTAAAAAATAGCTAATTGCGAATGGCTAATAGCTAATCGTCAGAAAAATGCAACGCCGCTACTAGCTATTCGCAACTTACAGTGAAACTCGTACAGGCGTGCGATTGGCTCGGACTTCAAATCCAACAGGTACAATCATTGAACGACCCGTCATCTCTGGAGGTTGGGGCAGCCTTAAGATTTCTAAAATTGTCGGTGCAATGTCCGCCAGCCGTCCATCACTCCGCAAAGTAACTTCAGCGCCATGCCCAGGAATTTTTAAACCCTCCCCTTCCACCAAGATAAATGGTACGGGGTTCGTTGTGTGCGCCGTCCAAGGATTGCCTTCTTCGTCCCGCATATATTCGGCGTTGCCGTGGTCAGCTGTAATAATCGCTGTACCACCAGCCTTACTAATGCTTTCCAGAAGTTGTCCTAAACAACGGTCAACTGTTTCCAGTGCTTGAATTGTGGGTTCTATCTGTCCTGTGTGACCCACCATATCCGGGTTGGCGTAGTTGATGACAATCAGTGAATAAATGCGCTTTTCCACGGCGGCGATGACGACATCTGTCACCGCGGCTGCTGACATTGCGGGTTCCCGGTCATAAGTTGGCACCATTGGACTTGGCACCAGTTCCCGGTCTTCCCCTGGAAAAGGTTCCTCTAAGCCGCCGTTGAAGAAATAAGTAACGTGAGCGTATTTTTCTGTTTCAGCGGTGCGGAACTGGTGCAAACCTCGATTTGCAATTACTTCCCCCAAAATATTACTCAAGTTCTGAGGCTCAAATGCCACCAACACGGGTAAATTTGGCTCGTATTGGGTAAAGGTGGCGAAGCTCAACGGCTGGAGAAGCTGCCGTTCAAAACCCTTAAATTCCGGAGAGACAAAAGCTTGGGTGAGTTGTCTTGCTCTGTCAGGGCGGAAGTTAAAGAAAATCACTCCATCTCCAGGTTCTAACGCTCCTGGGGCAATGCGCGTCGGGATGACAAACTCATCAGCGACATTTTCGGCGTAGGAAGCTTGCAAGACCTCCAGAGCCGAACGACCATCCCCAGAACCATCCTGGGTGATCACATCGTAAGCTTTTTTGACACGATCCCAGCGATGATCCCGATCCATTGCGTAGTAGCGACCGCTGAGGGTGACAATGCGCCCAACTCCAATTTGGTCAATGCGGTCTTGGATTTTTTGAATTGCCTGTACACCCTCTTTAGGACTGGTATCACGTCCATCGGTGATGGCGTGGATACAGACATCTGAGATTTCTTGTGTCTTCGCTAAATCCAGCAATCCCAGTAAATGATCTAGATGGGAATGCACTCCGCCGTCTGAGCAAAGCCCCACTAAGTGAAGCTTACTGCCTCGACTCTTGACTTCCTGACAGACTTGCAGCAGCTTCTTGTTGCTCAGCAGGGTGCCGTCTTCCACAGCGTCTGAGATGCGGACTAATTCTTGCGGTACAACCCGTCCGGCACCAATGTTAAGGTGTCCCACTTCCGAGTTACCCATTTGCCCTTCCGGTAGCCCTACAGCCTTGCCTGAGGTTTGAATCAGCGTATGGGGATAGGCTGCCCAGAGGCTTTTCATTACGGGTGTTTTGGCGGCTGCTATGGCGTTGCCGTCAGTTTCTTCGCGGTAGCCCCAGCCGTCTAAGATGACTAGCACCACGGGAGAGACAGGTGCTTGCGCCATACAATAATGACCTTTATTTTCAGTGATTTCTTCGCAATGATATCATCGGATTTCGTACTCGAAGCGGCATTTTGTGGAAGTAATGTCAGGTTTTAGGATTTTCTGTCGTTGGAACTAGAGTTTTTAGGAGTTATTACCTACTTGACGACAGATGTGATATTGAGCTATTTGAATAGCGCGATCGCTTAGTTTGGCGCTCTTATGGGTTCCCGCAAGGCTATCGCACTTTATGGCACCTATTAACCAACCATTATGGCGCTGGGGCATAAACAAGCCACTACACAAGCGTTACAGGTAGGTTTCTTGAGTTTGCAAACAGCTCGATTGTGATATGTCAACAAAACGAAACAATTTCCCCACTCTGATTGAGCCAAAACCTGCATCAGGTCTTTCTTAATTTTGTCGATGTAAACCCCAACGCCGCTTGGTATGGGTATCGATCACGCCAGCATCAATTCCGTAGGCGTAATGCAGCACCATTGTGGCAGTCGTGCGGACGACAGATGGAAGCTGGAGTAACTGCGCTATTTTCTGCCGCACTTCACTGCGAAAACGCGCCAGGAGCATTTTGGCGGTGGCTTCAATGTTCTTGGCTTTGTTGCAAAAGAAGCTCAAGGGGCGCGAAATGGCTTCTAACTCCCCTGGATCTGCTTGCGTGATCGCAGGCTGAAAGCGGCTAAATAATTCTACTGTTACTTGATTTACTCACTCATCTGTGCATTTAGCCGCGATTATTACACCCGTGCAGCTAGGTGCACGGGTGCTTCGTATGTTTTTGTAGTAGCAAAGGAACGCAGAGGTTTACTCAGAGCAACGCCAAGAATCACCTAATCTTGGCGTTTTAAACTCATTACTTGCGTTTTGCAGCAGACTTAGCAGCTTTTGCAGCTTTTTTCGCAGCTTTCTCGGCTTCTAGGGCTGCTAATTTTGCCTGCTCTTTTTCTTCAGCAATCTTATCGAGATAGTAGTGATAATCGCCCCGATAAACTCGGAATTCACCCTCACGAATCTCGACAATTTTATTCGCCACTTTGGAAATAAAATATCGGTCATGGGAAACTACAATTACCGTGCCGTCATAATTCTGGATTGCCTCTTCCATCATTTCTTTGGCTGGAATATCCAGGTGATTAGTAGGCTCATCCAAAATTAGAAGATTTGCTGGGCGTAAAAGCATTTTTGCCAAGGCAAGACGGGCTTTTTCTCCTCCGCTCAAGGCAGCAACTTTTTTAAATACGGTGTCGCCACTAAATAGAAATCGTCCCAACAAGGTGCGAACTTCTTCATTTTTCCAGTCTGGCACTTCGTCATGGATGGTTTCCATAACTGTTCTGGAAAGATCCAAAGCTTCTGCCTGATTTTGCTCGAAGTAGCCTGGAATGACGTTATGAGCGCCTAAAGTTACTGTCCCTTCCGTGGGTTGTTCCATGCCCATAATCAAGCGCAGTAGGGTGGATTTGCCAGCACCGTTGGGGCCGAGAAACGCAATGCGATCGCCTCTTTCAATTAACAGGCTCGCATCCAAGAATAGAATCTTGTCGTCATAAGTATGCACCAAATCGTTAATTTCCACCACCTCGCGTCCGCTGCGAGGTGCGGGGGGAAATCGAAAGTGTAGCGTTCTTAATCCGCCCGTTGGCGCTTCGATCCGCTCAATTTTTTCTAGTTGTTTCTCGCGGCTTTTTGCTTGGGTGCTGCGAGTTGCACTAGCTCGGAAACGGTCAACAAAAGTTTGCTGTTTTTCTAATTCTTTTTGCTGGCGTTCGTAGGCGCTTAATTGCGCTTCTTGGTTTTCTGCTTTTTGTTGTAAATAAGCAGAATAGTTGCCCAAGTAGGTAGTAGAAACTCCGCGCTCAGTTTCTACAATTTGGGTACAAAGGCGATCGAGAAATTCCCGGTCGTGGGAAACTATTACTATCGGGTTTTTAAGTCCCTTGAGATAAGTTTCCAGCCACTCAATAGTTTCTAAATCCAGGTGGTTTGTCGGTTCGTCCAGCAGCAATAAATCTGGTTTTTGCAGTAATATTTTGCCTAAGCTCATTCGCATCTGCCAGCCGCCGCTGAAAGCACTAACGAGGCGATCGCCATCTTCCGACGTAAATCCCATCTCTGGCAACATTTTCTCAATCCGCGCATCCAACCCGTAGCCATCCAAAGCTTCAAACTGTCGCTGGAAACGATCTAATTTATGGATTAGTTTGTCTAATTCTTCTGGGGTGGCGGTTTCCATATCTCGCTGCACCTGCGCCAAAGATTGCTGCGCCTGGTTTGCTTCGGTAAACACTGTCCAGAATTCTTCCCGCACGGTGCGTGTGGGATCTACCTCAAATTCTTGTGTCAGGTAGGCGATGTGCAAACTGGCAGGACGGATAATTTCCCCGCTTGTGGGTTCTGTCTCTCCGGCTATAATCTTGAGTTGGGTGGATTTGCCTGCACCGTTAACGCCGACTAAGCCAATGCGATCGCCCGCTTTGACTTCCCAGTTGACATCTTTGAGGATTTCGCCTGTGGGGTATATTTTACTGATATGTTCGAGTCGCAGCATCAATAGTCTCCAAAAAATATAGCAGCAGGACAAATGAGAGCGCCGGACGAGGGTGCAGTCACAGATTTATCTGTCAGGCGGTAGCACTTGGTCGAGTTAATCTTAACAAAATTTAATTGTAAATTGAGTGCTGGCAACCCTACACAAGGCAGATTCAAGAATCTAAGGGTAGGGGCGGTAGGGTAACCTTATTGCTTGGGAGCATTTCACGTTTATGCACTCAGGCTGTTTTTGTTTCGCTCACCCCGATACCGACTTTGGAAGAGTCAGAATAATTGTAGGTTGCGCCCGTGCAAAATAATGAAACCCCACAATTGCCTTTATAGCCTTGATTTTCATTATTTTAACCCAACCTACAGTTACTTTTTTTTGAGTTTTGGGAGGCTATCTTAAAACAAGCGCGCTTTGTTTCTTAATCGTGTCCATCCCGGACTTCAATTAATTCCTCAATCGATTTACCTACGATTCTGGCGATCGCTCCTAGCTGGCTATCACTAACTTCTTTCCCAGCATAAATTTCTTTCAGTTCTCTCCACGACAATCTATAAGAATCGCAGAAGCGAACAAACTCTTTATCACTTATGTCTAGTGCTTCTTGTCTGTCGCGCAGGAGGTAAGCGATCGCTCCCGTCCCATTCTGGGGGCGTTCGGTGCTTTCTATGTATTTTTTCATCAACTCATTGACTTTATTTGTGTCACCCCCGGACTCAAGTATTAAGTCAAAACAAGCCATTTTAAATGCTTTGCGTAATTTTTCATTATCATTGAGAAATTCAATAATTTTACTTGCATAGTCTGGCTTTACAAATCCGACTACTGTTTCTTTGTAGTAAATCGGAGAATAAGTATCGTTTGCATCAAATTTCCAGTTTACAGATTGATTATTTTGCGGCATTTTAGCACCTCCTGACGACAGCTATCTTTACAAGCTTTTCGGGCAAATCATTAGGACTGAAACTTGAAAATTTATACATTTTTTGTGATGAGAATATTGTTTTATAATACATTAATTATCTATTTTATATTTTTAATAAAAATAAACTACAATAAAATAATAATTTTGAAAAGCATTAGTCAAACTTTTCTGGCTGCCAAGAAAGTTAGGCGGGATAATCAGTTGTTTTTTAGGTAATGGCGAGAATCATCCCAGCTTTGTAGCAGGAGTCCAGCCCATAAGCGTTCTTAACCAATTTTGCCAGAATTTCAGGCTAGGGATAGTGGCATAGAAGGACAAACCAATTGATAAGCTCTTTTGCTTGCTGGTTTTGCCGCCAGCATTTGGTAGGGTCGCCGCAAAGATTTAACTTTTTCTTGGTCTTCGAGTGCGATCGCTTCCGCTTCCGGCAAAAGATTGCCCTTGCCAACTTCAGGAGCGATCGCACACGCAACACGCAACAACCAGATCGGCTTCAGCTACCTGAAGATTCAGCCGCAGTAGCAAATCTCTCAGCTGCGGCTTGAACGATCATCGCCACCTGAGTCAGAGGCATATATTTAATTTGTCTCAAAATCTGATTCAAATCTGAGGATTCTGACACTGGCTTCCCCTCCAAACAGCTGAGGATCTCCTCCAAGGTGTAACCTGCTCTCTTTGCGATCTGAGCCAAATTTTCCATATCGGGAACTGTCACCCCCTTTTCCCAATACTGAACAGCGGTAGCAGAAACTCCTAAAAGCTTGCCGAACGCTCGCTGACTCATCGATCCACGAGCTAGTTTAATGATTTCAATCAGTTTTTCTCTACTTTCGATGTTCACGCCTAGACAGCTACTTAACCGCATCTACAAGTTTAGTTGTCATTTATTACATTTAAACTTATAGCTTGACAAGGCTGCTTTAAAAAACCTATATTAAAAGTATACTTAAAGAAAGCTAAGTCTACTTTTAGAGGTCATCAAAAAAATAGCCTGACTGGTTTGAACTGGAAACAGCTTGGCTTTGTAAGGTAGCACAGCAGGTAAATTTTTGAGCAAACATCAAAAAATCAGCGGTGGCTAACAATGAGCAACAGACTCAGCAGAAAGACTGGTAAGACGCGATCACCTCGTAGCCTCACAGCCACAGGATGGCTCAAACCTACGCGATGGCAGATTTCCCGCCAAGAGGCAGCTGACGCGCTTTTTATGCCTATAGAGCGAATTGTCAAGGTGTATCCAAAACGTCATCAGGTGATTGTGGTATTCCTGAACGAGCAAGGTCAAAAGTGCAGTTCTTTTTTTAGTTATCGGTTGTTTGCACGTTGGCAGACGGAAGCGATCGCGGCGATTTTAAGTTGCCAGAACTTGGAAGTATTAGCGAATCTGGAAGAGGTTGTCCAGTACGATATACAGCGGTTTAACTACCTTCCTGAGATGGCCGATGCGATTTGGGATGCGCTGCTAGACCATATTACTCGGTTGGCGGTAGCGGAGCGCTTTGCCAAAGAACCTGTTAAATAAAAAACCCAGCCGTTTAAATGCAGCTGGGGAAGTCTTGCTATACATGAAGCTTTATTTTAGTTAGCAGTAGAAGCAGCTAGCTCTGCCAAACGCTCCTGCTGATCTTGAGAGATACAAGCCTGAATAATACCTTCCAGATCGCCTTCGAGAACTGGATTGAGGCTGTAATTCTGATTCAGGCGATGGTCTGTCACCCGGTTATCTTTGTAATTGTAGGTGCGGATTTTTTCGGAGCGAGAGCCAGTGCCTACCTGAGAGCGACGCATGGAAGTAACAGCTTCCTGTTGTTCGTGCAGCTTTATTTCGTAAAGCTTGGCGCGGAGGATTTGCATCGCCCGCTCTTTGTTTTGCAGCTGACTTCTCTCTTCAGTACAGAAAATCCGAATTCCTGTTGGTTTGTGGATCAGGTCAACAGCTGTTTCCACCTTGTTGACGTTTTGACCACCTGCACCACCAGAACGAGCGGTTTTGAGTTCAATATCCTTCGGGTCAATGTGGATCTCCACATCATCGACCTCTGGCATTACAGCCACGGTTGCGGTTGAGGTGTGAACTCGTCCGCCCGCCTCCGTCAGAGGTACGCGCTGCACCCGATGCACACCAGCTTCATACTTCAGCTGGCTGTAAACATCGTCGCCCTTGATTTCCAGAATTGCCTCTTTAAAGCCGCCCATCTCCGCTAGTGACTCACTGAGCAAGCTGACTTTCCAGTTTTGGGTTTCAGCATAGCGCGAGTACATCCGCACCAAATCGCCAGCCCAAATACTCGCCTCATCTCCGCCAGTACCAGCGCGAATTTCCAGCATGATGTTTTTGTCATCATTGGGATCGCTGGGCAAAAGCAAAATTTTGAGGCGTGTTTCCAGTTGCTCTAGTTTTTGCTCTAATTCCTTTACTTCCAGGGCTGCCATTTCCTGGAACTCTGGATCGCTGGCAGATTCCTTGAGTACCTGTCTTGCGCCCGCCAAATCTTGCCCTGTCGTCTTCCACGTTTCGTAGGTGTTGACAGTTTCCTCCAAGGACGAACGAGCCTTCGCGACTCGTTGATACTCGTTTGGGTTGTTGGCAATATCTGGATCTGCCAGTCGGCGGGTCAACTCATTAAAGGTTTGCTCAACGGATTTTAGTTTCTCCAGCAGATATGTTTCAGCCATTGGTCTGCGATCGCTCCATAAAAACAGCTTTGTTGCTTAACATCAATAACTTCGACCCCATAGGCGGGTCGTGCTACCGAGCATAGCAACCCCGCTATTTTTTATTGTTGGAGCCAGCATCACCAGCTTGAGATTGATCGCCTTCCAGCATCCCGTATTTCCGCAGGAAGCGCTCAACCCGTCCTTCCGTGTCAATAATTTTCTGTGTACCAGTGTAAAACGGGTGGTTGCCAGACCAAACATCAACGTGAAGTTCTGGCTTAGTGGAACCAACGGTCATCACTAATTCCCCGTTGCAGTACACTTTAGCTTCCGGATACCACTCCGGATGAATTCCTTGTTTTGCCATAATTACTCGTCTGCTCCTCGACAATTTTCATTGCCTATGTTTATTGTAGCTTTCAAATCTGGGCAGTCACCCCAAGCCTTTTTAGGCAAAGGAGAAGACGCTTCGGGTAACCCAAAAGCCTCTCGCCTTTATTCTTATCGCTTAGAGTATTGCGGAGCTTTACGAGCTTTGTGCAAGCCGTATTTCTTCCGCTCTTTGGCGCGGGGATCGCGGGTTAAGTAGCCTTCGCTTTTCAAAGGCTGACGGTTGTCTGGATCGAGCTGACACAAAGCTCTTGCGACTCCCAAACGAATCGAGTCTGATTGACCGGTTAAGCCACCACCGTGAGCTTTCACCAGAATGTCATACTCATTTTCCAGTCCCAGAGTTTCCAGGGGGGCTTTGGCTGCTGAGAGGTAAGCTGAATTGTAGTTGAAGTAGTTGTCGCCAGGACGGTCATTAACAATCATCTGACCGCTACCAGGTACCAGGCGAACTCTTGCCACGGAAGATTTGCGGCGACCAGTTCCCCAGTACATAACGCGACCACTTTGTTCTGTTGCTTGCATTAATTTTCTCCTGGGATTGTATTAATCTTGACTTCCTGGGGTTTTTGTGATTCGTGGGGATGTGATGGACCCGGATAAACTTTGAGCTTGGTAAATAGTTGTCTTCCCAGAGAATTTTTGGGGAGCATTCCGCGCACGGCGGTTTCGATGATCCGCTCTGGCATCCGATCTTGCAGCTTAGCGAAGGTTTCAGTCTTCATCCCGCCTGGACGCCCGGAATGTCTCCGGTATAGCTTCTGGGTGCGTTTTTTACCAGTAACAACGACTTTCTCGGCATTGACGACTACCACGAAGTCGCCTGTGTCCATGTGAGGAGTGAAAATTGGTTTGTTTTTTCCACGTAGGATCATGGCAATTTCACTCGCCAAACGCCCCAGCCGTTGATCTGCGGCATCGACGACGTACCAATTGCGCTCGATAGAGTCTAGAGAAGGGAGAGGAGTTTTGTTCATAATTTTGTCCGTTGGTAGGACAGGCACGACGCCTGTCGTCAGTTGTCTGTCTTATAGAGACGATGATTACCGCAAGTCTTCGTTCGTTGCCCGTCTTGTAGAGACGGAGATTGTCCTTGTCTTGGCAGTGGAAAAACAACGGACGAAGGACAAAAGGCGAATTTGGGCTGGGTGTCAAACCAGATTTCGGGGGGAAAGGGGATATCTGGGTAGCCGACTCGCAACAGGCAAAGACCTTTTGCCGGGGCAGAATATTTTACTTCATGCCGCCGCTCATTTACCCACAAATCGGTAAAGTTTTCTGGCGATCGCTCACCCCTGCCCACTTGCACCAGTAAGCCCACCAGCAGCCGCACCATGCCATACAGAAATCCATTTGCCTGAATCTCAATATAAATAAATGAGCCTTCTCGGTGGCATTGAGCCTCCTGCACGTCCACCCAAGAATGCGATCGCGCCGAATGCGCTCTCATGAAAGCAGCCAGATGGTGGTTCCCTATCAAAGGGTTCAAAGCTGCCTGGATGAGAGATTCGTCTAGTGGTGCATAATAATAATGCCAACTGAAGGGCTGCACAAACAAGTTTGGCTTGCGATCTGTATAAATCGTGTAGCGATATCTGCGCCAACTGGCAGAAAATCGGGAGTGCCAGTTATCATCAACCGCAGCTGAGGCTCGAATCAGAATATCCTTGGGCAGTTGGCTATTGAGAACACCCGCCCACTTTTCAGGGGGGATCGAACCAACTGCCTCAAAGTGTGCCACTTGCGCTGCCGCATGAACACCGCTATCTGTGCGCCCTGCACCGTACAAGGTAACTTTTCGCCCCTGCACCCTGGACAAAACTGTTTCAATTTCTTCCTGCACAGTGCGCCCATTCGCTTGCCGCTGCCAGCCATGAAAATGAGTACCCAAGTATTGGATTACCAGGGCGACTCGCTGTTTGTCCGTTGTTTCTTGTCCTTTGTGCATGGCTGATTGCCAATTGCTAATTGCCACCTCTTGTGATTAGCTATTAGCCATTAGCACCTTCTTCAGACCAACTCGATAATTGCCATTTCGGCATTATCACCCCGACGCCGCACGGTATGCAGGATACGGGTGTAGCCGCCGTTACGCTCTCCATAGCGGCTAGCAGCTTGCTCAAACAGGGCATGAACCAGCTGTTTGTCGTAGATATAGCCCATAGCTTGCCTGCGGGCTGACAGAGAGCCATCTTTTGCCAAGGTAATCATTTTGTCCACTTCCGAGCGAACCGCCTTGGCTCGCGTTTGGGTGGTAGTGATTCTACCCTGGCGAATTAGTTCGGTTGCCAGCGATCGCAATAGCGCTCGGCGCTGGTCAGCAGGCTTACCTAATTTTGGAACACGACGTCTGTGACGCATAACAATTTTGGATTTTGGTTTGAAAGTTTATAAGAAATTGAAAAAAGTTAGGAGGCGAGGAGTTCTTAACTCTTAACTCCTAACTCTTTCACTTCAAGTAGGTTTTGCCGCCTTTTCATGGGGCAGCGTGATCCCAAGTCGCCGCTGCAAAGCTTCGATGACTTCTTCTGCCGACTTTTGACCAAAGTTTTTAATCTCCAGCAGATCCTCCTGGCTGTAATCCAGCAAGTCAGCTACAGAGTTAATCTGCGCCCTCTTGAGACAGTTGTAGGCTCGTACTGAGAGCTGCAATTCTTCTATTGGGATCTGGCTGGTAGGATCTTCATTATCAGGATAATCAACCGTCATCGGATCGAGGGTGATATCTTTCAGGGGGTTGAATAGATCCACCAGGATACTTGCGGCTTGAGACAGTGCTTCTTGGGGAGTCAGACTGCCATTAGTCCAAATTTCCAAGATCAGCCGATCTCTTTCCAGAGAACCGTCAATGCGGGCATCTTCAACGCTGTAGTTGACTTTATGCACTGGCATAAACACGGCATCAATTTGGAGGAAGTCCAGAGCAGCAGCTTCGTCGCGTCCTCGATCAACTGCTCGATATCCTTTCCCTCTTTCGATGCGAAACTCCATTTCCAGCCTAGCGTCGTCCGCTAGAGTAGCAATATACTGGTTAGGATCAACTGCATCAACTTCAGTTGGTAAATCAAATCGTCCGGCTGTCACCGTCGCTGGACCTGTGACAGCTAATCGAGCAATTTGGGGATGAGAAGAGTGACTTTTGAGTACAATGTCCTTCATATTCAGGAGAATTTCTAGGACATCTTCCCGCACCCCCTCAATTGTGGCAAACTCATGATTAACCCCGGCAATCCGGACAGCTGTCACAGCCGTACCTTCCAAGTTAGACAATAGAACCCGCCTCAGCGCATTGCCTACGGTGGTGCCTTGACCGCGCTCTAGAGGCTCCAAGACAAATTTGCTATATTGGCTACGATTGTTCTCAGTTTTGGACTCTACACACTCGATTTGAAACTGCGCCACGGAGTGACCTCCCTTCTTCATAAAACCCCTGGAAAGCACGTAAAAGTGCTTTTCCAGCATTGCCCCTGCTGCTCCAAGGCACAACAGCAGTTAGCTGTTAGCCAATATCCGCTAATTGCTAGTTGCTTTTAAAGCAATCCTAGACTCGACGCCGCTTGGGCGGACGACAGCCATTATGAGGAATTGGCGTCACATCTCGAATGAGCGTTATTTCCAGTCCTGCCCCTTGCAGCGCCCGAATCGCGGTTTCTCGACCAGCTCCCGGACCACTAACCATTACTTCAATCTGACGCATCCCCTGATCGGTCGCTCGGCGAGCGGCACTTTCAGCGGCGGTCTGAGCGGCAAAAGGTGTTCCCTTTTTGGCTCCCTTGAAGCCACTGGAGCCTGCTGAAGCCCAGGAAAGTACGTCCCCGTTGGTATCGGAAATCGTGACGATGGTGTTGTTAAAGGTGGACTGGATGAAGGCTACGCCATTGGGTACGTTGCGTTTTTGCTTTTTTGCACCAGTTTTCTTGGTTGGTTGTCGCGCCATGAGGGTCTAGTTGACAGTAGTTATAATGGTTTTGCTGAATTGGTAGGTCAATTAGCTAATGAGGGTAGCTGCATTTTAAAAAGCAGCTAACAGGCTCTTAATGGCTATTTCGGCCCTGGTGCTTTTCTCTTACCCGCGACCGTAAGCCTTCTACCACGACGGGTTCTGGCATTGGTACGAGTTCTTTGCCCTCTAACTGGCAGACCCATACGATGACGCCGCCCCCGATAGGAGCCGATATCAATCAGGCGCTTGATACTCATAGACTCAAAGCGTCTGAGATCCCCTTCAACTTGATAGTTGCTTTCTACTGCTTCGCGCAGGGAAGCAACGTCGGCGTCACTCAAGTCTTTAACTCTTGTGTCTGGATTAACCTTCGTTGCTACCAATATCTCTTTGGAGCGCGAGAGTCCAATTCCGTATATGTAAGTAAGACCAATTTCAACTCGTTTGTCACGAGGAAGGTCTACCCCAGCAATCCGTGCCACGCTTGTTGTCTCCCTAGTCTTGCTTTTGTGCTATAGATTTGTTCTGGTGTAGTTAGGTTAAGTTAACCTTGGCGTTGTTTGTGTTTTGGGTTGGAGCAGATTACCATAACCCGGCCGCGCCGACGAATGACGCGGCATTTTTCGCAAATCTTTCGGACTGATGCTCGAACTTTCATGCCTATTTTGGCTACATTGCAAGCTCTATATTATAACACTTTTTAGGTGCATTTGTAAGTTAATTTGCCAGGGCAAATTTTTAATAAGACAAGCTTATTTAAGAGTGAACGGTTTTTAATTACCGCTACTTTTTGTTACGCAGTCGGTAGGTAATTCTGCCTTTAGTCAGGTCGTAGGGGGTTAGTTCCACTTTGACGCGATCGCCCGGCAGAATCTTGATGTAATTTCGGCGGATTTTGCCGGAGATATGAGCTAATACATTAAATCCATTATCCAAATCAACGCGAAACATAGCATTAGGCAACGATTCTGTCACCGTGCCTTCCATTTCAATTAAGTCTTGTTTAGCCAAGTTGTCTTTTCCTCAATTTTTCTGTTTTTAGACGCGCATCATAGGGCTGATTGTCGGTCAAGGCTTTCTTAACATATTTTATCAAAAAATCAAGCCATCGGGTTGAGGTCAGTACCTGCTGCTAGTCTGGCAACAGACTGACCCCAAAAAAAATTAATGATGCACCACCTGTTTGAGTGCGTTAGTGACTTCATCAAGCGAGCGATCGCCATCAACTGAAACCAACTTCGAGCGATCATTATAGAAATCAATCAACGGTGCCGTCAGGGAACGATATACTTCCAAACGGTTGCGAATGACATCTTCCTTATCATCACTCCGCCCTTCCTTGCGCCCTCGTTCCAACATCCTTGCGACTAACACTTCATCTGGGACTTCCAGGTTAAGCGCGTACTTGATACCCTGGTTCAATTCCTGTAGCAGTGCATCCAGAAAAGTCGCCTGGGAGACGTTACGAGGAAAACCATCCAGAATCCAACCAGGTTTGGCATCAGATTCAAGAAGGCGATCGCGGATCATATCCAAAATCAGCTCATCAGGAACCAACTCACCACGATCCATGTACCCCTTGGCCTTTAGACCGAGTGGAGTTCCAGCAGCCTTGGCATTTCGTAAAATGTCACCCGTGGAAATGTGCGGAATTTCCAGCTCCTGAGCCAGAATTTGTGCTTGAGTTCCTTTCCCCGCTCCTGGCGGCCCCAAAAAAATCAATCGCGTCACTACTGCTTCACCATTCCTTCATACCGCTGGGAGATGACATAAGTTTGAATTTGCTTAGCTGTATCAATTGCTACACCCACCAAAATCAGCAAAGAGGTAGCTCCCAGCCCCTGAAAGGTAGTAATCCCAGTAACACTTTCCACAGCTGTTGGCACGACTGCCACCAAGCCCAAAAAGATAGCGCCTAAGAATGTCAATCGATTCAACACCCGCTCAACATACTCGCTAGTGGCACGACCCGGACGAATACCAGGAATACTGGCACCCATCTTTTTCAGGTTCTGCGACATATCTACCGGGTTCACAATCAGAGAAGCGTAGAAATAGCTGAAAAACAGAATCAAGATGAGATAAACCGTCACATAAACCCACGGCATCTGACCACTTGGGTTGAGAGCATTAGCAACCTGGGTCAAAATTAGATGGAGTTGAGACAACAACTGGTTGTTGCCACTGTTTTGAGTAATCTGAGCTAGAAAACTAGGGAAAATCAAAACCGAAGACGCAAAGATGATCGGCATAACGCCGCCCTGATTGAGTCGCAACGGCAGGTAATTAGTTCTTTCCCGATAAAGTCTTCTGCCCACCTGACGGCGTGCCGAAATAATCGGTATTCGCCTGGTTCCCTCCTGAACAAACACAATCCCCAGGATCATCACCAGGAACACTACGAGCAGAATAATTACAGGACCCACATTGCGATTATCAAGCTGGGCGTAATTAATAGTTTGCCCAAGGGAACGAGGTAGAACCGCCACGATATTGATAAAAATCAACAGTGAAGCACCGTTGCCAATTCCCCGTTCAGTAATCAGTTCCGACACCCACATGACAAACATTGAACCTGCTGTCAGCGCCAGTGCTGTCTCGGCCATGAACAGAGGTCCGCGAACATCCGTCGCATAACGCTCAAGCCACCCGGCAATGAAGGTACTTTGAAGCAAAGCTCCTCCTAGCGCTACATAGCGAGTAACCTGAGAGATTTTTCGCCGCCCTGCTTCCCCCTCATCCTTCTGCAATTTCTCCAAAGCTGGGATAGCAGCTGTGAGCAATTGGATAATGATGGAGGCATTAATATAGGGCAAAATCCCTAAAGCAAAAATCCCCAAGGCAGAAATACCACCCCCTGAGAAGATGTCCAAAAATCCAATTAAGGGGCTATTTTGAATATCTCTACCAAACGCGACTCGGTCAATCCCTGGTACGGGCAGAAAGATGCCAACGCGAACTAAAATTAGCAGACCGATGGTAACTAGCAGCCGGCCCCTAAGACCAGCTGCCTGAGCCATCTGCAAAAAAGTTTCCTGAGCAGTTGGAGTTTTATCTCGACTAACAACCATGAAGCGATACCTCTACGTCATCGAGCAGGCGCTGGCACACACAATGCTTAACCCTATCGGGCAGCGACAACTTCGCAGCTGCCGCCAGCTGCTTCAATTTTGCTGCGAGCCGAGCCTGTAAAAGCAGCTGCTTTTACATTCAGAGCCACGTTCAGATCCCCGTCTCCGAGAATTTTTAGAGGCCCGTCGTTGGAGGTGACAATACCACGATCTATTAATGAGGTTAGGTTCACCTCTGTATCAGCAGGGAGTGATGCCAGCTTACTTACGTTGATCGTAGTGTACTGTTTACGATTTACGACCGTAAAGTGCTTTAACTTGGGTAGGCGGCGGTAAAGGGGCATTTGTCCACCTTCAAATCCGGGTCGCGTACCCCGACCGGATCTTGATTTTTGTCCGCGCATACCAAAGCCACCGCTAGCGCCTTGACCAGCTGCAATACCGCGACCTATGCGACGGCGGCGCTTCTTTGAGCCTTTTTTAGGAACTGCGTCTTCTAATCTCATGTCTTTTGTCCTTTGTCAGTTGTCAGTTATCAGTTGCCAGTTGTCAGTAGGCGTTTGAAGGTTTGAACGTTTAAACGAGAAACCTACCCAACGTTCCAACTTTCCAACTCTTGCCTGACCGGTGACCATTAAGCGTAGAGGTTTTCAATGGGGATACCACGTTCTTCAGCCACATCGGAAAATGTCCGCAAGGTGGAGAGAGCGTTGATGGCGGCTCTGGCGTTGTTCAAGGGATTGTTAGAACCCAGCTGTTTTGCTAGGATGTTGCGAACCCCAGCTAATTCCAGCACCGTGCGAACGGCACCCCCGGCAATTACCCCTGTTCCAGGTGCTGCTGGTCGCATCATCACTTTGGCACCACCACCATCGCCGTTGATAGGATGAGGAATGGAATTTGATTTAGTCAAGGGGATGTCAATCAAATGCTTTTTGCCGTCGGCGACACCTTTACGAACAGCTCCAATTACGTCGCTAGCTTTGCCGACACCAACACCAACTTGCCCACGCTCATTGCCAATAACGACAATGGCTCGGAAGCTGAGTTTTTTACCGCCTTTGACGACCTTGCTGACGCGACGGATTTGGATCACCCGTTCTTGAAATGTAGTTTCTTTTTCCCGACGTGCAGAATTTTTACGACGTTCTTTTGCCATTACTTTATCTTGAACCATTACAGTGAAAGTAAAAACTAAAAAGGCAAAAGCAAGAAAACTAGGAAAAATATAAAATTTCTTTTACCTTTTGCCTTTTGTCCTTTAAAAATCCAACCCAGCTTCGCGGGCCGCATCTGCGAGAGCTTTGATGCGACCGTGGTAAAGGTTGCCGCCGCGGTCAAAGACAACTTTTGTGATACCAACTTCGAGCGATCGCTCGGCAATTAGCTTACCCACTTCTACGGAGGCTGCTACATTCGCTCCTCCTTCTAGGCGCGATTTCAGCTCTGGCTCTAGGGTAGAGGCAGCAGCTAGGGTACGCTGTTGGGCATCGTCAATCACCTGAGCATAAATGTGCTGATTGGAGCGAAAGACGGCTAAACGAGGACGATTGCCTGTACCGTTCACCTTGCGACGTACCCGCCGATGCCGACGGTGAATTGATTCTTTCCGAGTTAGCTTCATTTTTACTTCTTACCTGCCTTTCCAGCTTTACGTCTCACCACTTCACCGGCGTAGCGGATACCTTTACCCTTGTATACTTCTGGTGGGCGGACAGCGCGAATTTTGGCTGCAATGTTCCCCACGATTTCTTTATCAATACCGCTCACAATGACATTGGTGTTGTTTTCCACCGCCATCTGAACGCCTTCTGGGGGATCAATTTGCACCGGGTGACTGTAACCCACGTTCAAAATTAAATTGCGACCTTGAACTGAGGCGCGATAACCGACACCCTGGATTTCTAAACGTCGCTGGAACCCTTGAGAAACCCCATCAACCATGTTGGCAACCAAAGTCCGCGACAAGCCGTGGCGCTGGCGAGCTGCACGAGATTCATCCCGTCGCTTCACTACAATCGTTTCGCCTTCCTGCTCGATGATCACCTGCTCTGGCAGAACCCTGGAAAGTTCACCTTTAGGACCTTTAACTGCCACATGTTGACCGTCAATGGCAACTTGAACTTTAGCGGGAATATTAATGGGGCGCTTGCCAATACGAGACATAACTAATTACTCCTTTTTTTTGTCAGTTGTCCCTGGGCGTTTGAACGTTTGAACGTTTGAAAGTTGTTAGAACAAAAGTTTCTTTCTAACGTTTTAATTTGACAACGTTCCAGTGACCAATGACTACCAGATGTAGCACAGCACTTCCCCGCCTACCCCCTGACGCCGCGCATCCCGGTCAGTCATAATGCCACTGGAGGTAGAAATGATCGCAATTCCAATACCGCCCAGCACACGGGGTAAGTCTTTACGGTTGGAATATACCCTAAGTCCTGGTTTGCTGACCCGCTTCAATGTGTTGATAATCGGTTGGCGATTCTTGCCTTTGTATTTTAAGGAAACCAGCAGGTGTCGCTCGATGCCCTCGCCAACTTCTTCAAAATCAGCAATGAAGCCTTCAGCTTTCAGGACTTGAGCAATGCTCTTCGTCATTTTCGTTGCTGGTATTTCTGTTGTTTGATGCCGCGCCATATTCGCATTCCGAATGCGAGTCAGCATATCTGCTATTGTGTCGTTTGCCGCCATTGTTCCCTCCTTATTATGACTGCCTCAGTTATCCCGGAAGGGCATTCCCATTTCTTTGAGTAAGGCGCGGCCCTCTTCGTCGGTATTTGCTGTGGTGATGATTGAAATGTCCATGCCACGAATTTGATCGATGCTATCGTATTCTATTTCTGGAAATATCAGCTGCTCTCTAATGCCTAAGCTGTAATTTCCTCGACCATCAAAGCTCTTGGGACTGATACCGCGAAAGTCCCGAATGCGTGGCAATGACAGGTTGATTAATCGATCAAGAAAGGCATACATCCGATCTCCTCGTAGTGTTACCATTACGCCCACTGGCATACCTTGACGAAGTTTAAAACCTGCGATCGCTTTTTTCGCCCGTGTCACCACAGGCTTTTGACCCGCGATCTTGGCAATTTCGTTAAGGGAAGATTCCAGCGCTTTAGCGTTAGTAGATGCCTCTCCTAAACCTCGATTAATCGAGACCTTTACAATTTTGGGTACCTGATGGACATTGGTGTAATTAAACCGATCTGTCAGTTTAGGAACAATTGTCTCTTGGTACAGCGTTTTCAGTTTTTGTGCCATTGGTTTTTTCCTTCATGCCCTGGGCTTGGTCAGGGAAAATAGTAGTTAACAATTAGCCGACTGGCAATTAGCTGTGCAAGCTAATTGCTATTAGTCAATGATTTCTCCAGTCTTTTTGAGCATCCGCACTTTACGACCTTCTTCATTAAAGGTGTAACAAATGCGGCTGGCAATTTTTTGGCTGGTCGAATAAAGCATAACGTTAGAGCTGTGAATCGGGGCTTCTATCGTAACGATTTGACCGGATTCACCTTCTTGCTGAGGTTTGACGTGCTTGGTTTTGATGTTAACTCCTTTAACAATTACCCGGCTTTCTTCGGGAATCGCCTTTAATATTTCACCAACCTTGCCTTTATCTCGACCAGCGATTACTTGCACTGTATCGCCTTTTTTTACGTGCATTTTATAGCGCACTTTCGGCTGGGAGCCGTTTCTTTTAAACTGTTTTGTTGCCATTAGAGTACCTCTGGAGCCAGGGAAACAATTTTGGTGAAATTTTTGTCGCGCAGTTCCCGTGCGACTGGACCGAAAACGCG
Source organism: Trichocoleus sp. FACHB-6 (assembly GCF_014695815.1). Lineage (NCBI taxonomy): Bacteria > Bacillati > Cyanobacteriota > Cyanophyceae > Leptolyngbyales > Trichocoleusaceae > Trichocoleus > Trichocoleus sp. FACHB-6. The sequence goes on along the minus strand of NZ_JACJOY010000097.1, from coordinate 160,635 downwards.
AGTTCCCCTGGGGTTGCCATCTGCGTTGATGATCACGGCGGCGTTATCGTCAAAGCGAATACTCATACCGCTGTCCCGGCGCATATTCTTCTTGGTGCGGACAATTACGGCTCGTACAACGTCGGACTTTTTGACTGCCATGTTGGGGATAGCGTCTTTGACAACGGCGATGATCACATCGCCAACGCCGCCATAGCGCCGACTGCTGGCACCTAAGACGCGGATGCACATCAATTTGCGAGCGCCGCTGTTATCTGCGACATTTAGGTAGCTTTGAGGTTGAATCATAGTTTTGAGTTTTGAGTTTTGCTCCAGCGGGACACTTCCGTTGATCCGGAGTTTTGAATAATAGTTTTGAGTTTTAAGTTTTGAGTTTTGAAGCCGGAAGAATTTATAAAATTCTAGACTTGGAATTTTTAACTCAAAACTCAGCTCTCAAAACTCATAACTTTCTTATTAAGCCTCGCGATTGAGAATTTCAGCGACTGTCCAGCGTTTAGTGCGACTCAAGGGGCGCGTTTCTGTAATTCGGACACGATCGCCCACTTTGCACTCATTCTCCTCATCGTGAGCCTTGTACCGCTTCGTGTTTACCACAATTTTTCCGTATTTCGGATGTGGCGAACGGTTTTCCACGGCGACCACTACGGTCTTTTGCATTTTGTCGCTGACGACCACGCCAACTCGTTCTTTAACTGCCATTGGGGTCTACTCTACTCCTGGGATTGTGCATCTGGCTGCGGTTCTGGGGCTGGCTGGTTATCCGTTGCCGCCCGTTGCCGCTCACCTTCCACGGTCAGCAGCTGACCTAACCGATGCTTCATATGCTTGAACTGATGTGGCTTTTCCAGGCGTCGGGTTGCCTGTTGCATCCGCAAATCAAACAGCTGCTGTTTGACAGCTAAAATCTCATCAGCCAGTTCCTGGTCATTTAAATTTCTGGCTTCTTCTATCTTGGGCAGAGGCATAATTTACACCTGTTCCCCTTCACGTGTAATGAACTTTGTCTTAATCGGCAATTTGTTGGAGGCCAGACGCATTGCCTCGCGGGCAGTTGCTTCCGGTACCCCGGCAATCTCAAACAAGATCCGCCCTGGCTTGACTACAGCTACCCAAAACTCCGGTGAACCTTTACCAGAACCCATCCGGGTTTCGGCTGGACGCATGGTTACTGGTTTGTCTGGGAAGATACGAATCCAGATTTTGCCACCCCGGCGGATATAGCGGTTCATGGCTCGACGGCTGGCTTCAATTTGGCGGGATGTAATCCAGGCTGGTTCTGTGGACTGGAGGCCAAAGTCACCAAAGTTTAGGTCACTGCCTCTGGTTGCCAACCCGTTCATCCGCCCGCGCTGCTGTTTGCGAAATTTAGTTCTTCTGGGACTTAACATGATTTGTCCTTTGCTAACTGCTAATTGCTAATTTCTTCTTACTAATAGCGGATAGCTATTAGCAATTAGCTATTACTCATTTGAGCGGTCTTCAAATTGCTGGCGGCGGCGCTGTTGGCGACGCCGGGGTTGAGCATTATTAGGAGCAGGCACTTCTTCCTGACCTGGTATAACCTCGCCTTTGAAGATCCAAACTTTAACGCCAAGAATCCCGTAGATGGTTTTGGCGGTGCGGTAAGCGTAGTCGATGTCTGCCCGGAGGGTATGTAGTGGTACTCTACCTTCCCGCGTCCACTCGGTTCGAGCAATTTCTGCCCCATTTAACCGTCCGCTTACTTGCACTTTAATCCCCTGGACTTCAGCGCGTTGAGCGCGTTGAATTGCCTGACGCACAACTCGCCGGAAGGAAACTCGTCGCTCCAGCTGCTGGGCGATGTACTCGGCAATCAGCCCAGCATCGGCATCCACCCGCGCCACTTCAATAACGTTGATCCGGATTTGCCGATTACTGCCGCCTAGAGCTTCAAGAAGCTTAGACCGTAATTCTTCAATGCCTTGACCACCTCGACCTACCACAACACCCGGTCTAGCTGTGTGGATTTCCAAATCGATTTGGTCGGCTTTGCGCTCGATCCTCACTTGAGAGATACCAGCGTTAGCGAGTTTTTTCTCCACTACCTGCCGAATGGTGTGGTCTTCTTGCAGGAGTTCTGGGTAGCGCTTAGCATCCGCAAACCAACGGGAGCGATGTTCTTGGGTGATACCCAGTCGAAAACCAATTGGATGAATTTTCTGTCCCACGAATGCTTCCTCTAAATCAGTGCTGAGTGATGAGTGCTGAGGACTGAGTAAAACTGTTACTCATTCCTCATAACTCAGTTCTGTTATTTTTCTTCTGTGTCTGGTGCAACGGCTACTGTGATGTGACACGTTGGCTTGCGAATCTGATAGGCGCGTCCTTGAGCGCGGGGCCGGAAGCGCTTTAAGGTTGGCCCTTGGTCAGCATATGCCTTAGAGATCACTAATTTCGCTGGGTCTAACCCGGCGTTATGCTCGGCATTGGCTGCTGCTGAGCGCAGTACATCGCGGACTGGATCGCAAGCCCGATAGGGCATAAATTCCAGCACAATCAGCGCTTCACGATATGACCGCCCCCGAATTTGGTCGAGAACTCGCCGCACTTTGTGGGGGGACATCCGGATGTAGCGGGCGATCGCTTTGACTTCTTCTGTAGTATCAACTGCCATAGATTTCTCCGTTTTAATAATTCTGAATCTTGTCTAATTCAAAATTCAAAATTATCTCTTTGCCTTGGAATCTTTCGAGTGTCCCCGGAAAGTACGAGTAGGAGCAAATTCGCCTAACTTATGTCCTACCATTTGCTCGCTGACGTAGACCGGAACGTGCTGACGACCATTGTGAACCGCGATGGTGTGACCCAGCATTTGCGGCAAAATTGTTGAGGCGCGAGACCAAGTTTTTATGACCTGCTTTTCGCCTCTGGAGTTCAAAGTTTCAACCTTTTTCAGCAAACTATCCGCAACAAAAGGACCTTTTTTAAGAGAACGACCCATACTTCACATAACCCCAAATTATTTTTGATTTCTGATTTTGGATTTTGGATTTTGGATTTATTGCCAATCTAAATTCCAAAATCTAAAATCTAAAATTCTAAGATTCCCGACCGCCACGACCGCGCTTAGAAGCTTTACGACGACGACGAACAATCAATTTACTGCTTTGCTTCTTAGGCTTACGAGTCTTATAGCCCAAGGTTGGTTTACCCCAAGGGGTCACAGGTCCGCTTCTACCAATCGGTGCGCGTCCCTCACCACCACCGTGTGGGTGGTCAACTGGGTTCATGACGCTTCCTCTCACCTTCGGACGGCGGCCCTTCCAGCGATTGCGACCTGCTTTACCTGCACTCAGGTTTCTATGCTCAACGTTGCCAACCTGTCCAATCGTGGCGTAGCACTCGCGGCGCACCATCCGGACTTCTCCGGAGGGCAACTTGATGGATACATAGCCACCTTCTTTTGCTACTACCTGAGCAGTGGCACCAGCAGCGCGAACAATTTGACCACCTTTACCTGCTGTCAGTTCTACATTGTGAACGCTAGTTCCCAATGGAATATTGCTTAACGGCAAAGCGTTGCCAATCTCGATGGGGGAGTTGGAACCTGCGGTGATAAATGTGCCAACCTCTAACCCTACTGGGTGGAGAATATAGCGCTTTTCTCCATCCTGGTAATAAAGCAGGGCAATGCGAGCATTACGATTAGGATCGTACTCAATCGCTGCTACTTTTGCGGGAATATCTCGCTTATCGCGGCGAAAATCTATCACCCGATAGAGGCGTTTGTGGCCGCCACCCCGACGGCGACTGGTAATTACCCCGCGATTGTTGCGGCCTTTGTCGCGGTGGTTAAAGTGGGTTAGTGATTTTTCCGGCTCACTCTTGGTAATTTCGGCAAAATCCGAAATTGTAGTCTCGCGAGTGCTGGGGGTGTAGGGCCGATAGGAACGGGTACCCATAATTTAAACTCTTAGTTGAACTGCTAAATGTTGAGTGTTATTTTGGATTTTGATTATTTAAAATCCAAAATTTAAACTTCTGGGAACAGGGTAATTGAGTCACCGCTTACTAAGGTTACGATCGCTCGTTTGTATTGAGGCTTAAACCCGGCAAATTTGCCAACGCGACGCTTGCGGCGTGGTAGGCAAAGGGTGTTGACGCTCAAAACCTTTACTTTAAACAGGTCTTCAATTGCTGCTTTAATTTCGGGTTTGGTCGCTTTGGGAATTACTTCAAAGACATACTTGTTCTGCTCCATGTGCAGAGTTGCCTTTTCGGTAACTATGGGGCGATAAACCATATCCGCCAGGTCGCGGCGATTAAATTCACTCACTGTAAACCTCCTGAATTTTGGCGAGGGCAGATGGCGTTGTTACAATTTTGTCAGCGTTAAGCAGGTCAAAAATATTCAATTGGTTAGCAAAAATTAGCTTCAAATTGACGATATTTCGGGCTGACAAATAAACGTTTTCTTGGCGCTCTGGCAAAATGAGGAGGATTTTTGATTGTGGATCGACTCCCCAACGAGCGATCGCTTCAACCAATTCCTTTGTTTTTGGTTTGGGCAACTTGTCGCCAAATTCCTCAACTACAACCATGTCCTCGGCGCGGTCAGCGATCGCTGTTCTCAACGCCAAACGCCGCTCCTTGCGGTTCATCTTCAGGTCATAGTCTCTTGGCTTGGGTCCGAAGATCACACCACCACCACGCCACAAGGGTGAACGAATCGAACCCGCACGAGCGCGACCTGTCCCCTTTTGTCTCCAGGGTTTACGTCCGCCTCCCCTAACTTCAGCGCGGGTTTTGGCGCTAGCGGTGCCTTGACGAGCATTTGCCTGCTGCCGGACTAATGCCCGATGCACAATATGTGCGGCGTTCTCTTCTTTGGCAACCTTTAATTCTAGTGTCGCCTGCCCGACTTCTTCCCCATCCCAATTGTGTACTACACAGTTAACCATATGCTTAGTCCGAGAGTCCTTTGTCAGTTGTCCGAGAGTCTTTTGTCAGTTGTCTTTGAAGGATGACTAATGACTAATGACTAATGACTACTTTCGACCTACCTTTTTGGCAGGCAAAATATTGACGAGCGCACCTGGTTTACCGGGAACCGCTCCCTTGATCAGCAGCAAGTTACGTTCCGCGTCTACCCGCACTACTGTCAGTTTGCGAATTGTGACGCGATCGCCACCTAAACGACCTGCCATCCGCTTCCCTGGATACACACGCCCGGGTGTGGTTCCAGCACCCGTCGAACCGGGCTGACGGTGGTTTTTGGAACCGTGAGACATGGGTCCCCGCTTGAAATTGTGACGCTTCTGATATCCGGCAAAGCCCTTACCGATGCTTGTACCAATTACATCCACAATTTGACCAGCAGTAAATAAATCTGGCTTTAACTGCTGACCCAGCTCAAACTCACCTACGTTATCTAGGCGATACTCCCGCAGTTTCCTTAAAGGAGCAGCGCTCGATTTTGCCAAGTGTCCCAATAGGGGTTTGTTCAACGCCTTTGGTTTCACTTCTTGATAACCAAGCTGGACGGCAGCGTAGCCATCTGTGTCCTTGGTTTTAATTTGCGTTACAGTACATGGCCCAGCCTGGATGACTGTTACAGGAATTGCTTTTCCTGTTTCGTCAAATACTTGGGTCATGCCGAGTTTGGTTCCGAGGATACCAATAGGCACGGCTTTTTGGTTTCTCCCTTTTACACACTACAAAGAGGCGGTGTTGCGATCACTCGCCACACCGACAAGCTCTTACAAACGTTTTCATTCGTTGCGATCAGACCAGCCAGAGATAGCACTGCCTCGCATTGAATCGAAGCAAGCTTTTAAGAAAGCTTTTGTAAGCTTTCCCCTCAGATGGTGTGAACCTATTCGACCGTCGGATATGCGACAGAAGGGCATTGCCTATATTCGCGGGGACTTAAGCAGCTTTATCTACTCAGTATCCCGAGAAGGCGAATGTGGTTTTTCCGGTGCTTTGAAGATTTCCGTCAAGAAGCCTTCTTTTATACCATCGCTTGAAGCGAAATCGCTCGGAACAATGAACTTTCTATTCTTATGACTGCACAGCCTTTTAGCTGAAAGCCTAATGTCCCTTTACCCGATCTCGACCTCAGCGGCAATAACCGCCTGAATTTTGACCACAATTGTTTACTATAAACCCTTTCTTAAGAATTGTCTACCAACCGCCAATTTTTTTTGTCTTGTCCCAGTTGATAGGCTCCTCACCACCCAACTATAATAAATCCGCAGCACTCATTAACAAAACTTAAAGCAGGGTAGAAGATAAATATATGGCACTTATCACCATCGGCAATCAATTTGTCAAAGGACTGGAAAAGGAGGGGGCTTTGGGGATGTACGTACCCCTAGAAGGAGGCTTTGAGGGACGTTACCAGCGGCGGTTGCGTGCAGCTGGCTATACCACGTTACGCATTACTGCAAAAGGACTAGGCGACTTAGCTGCCTATTTAACAGGCGTTCACGGTGTGCGTCCCGCGCATTTGGGTAAAAAAGACATTCGTACTTATTTCATACCGCCTGTGGTGAATTACCAATTGGAACACCTACCCCCCAAGTCGAAGGGTTTAGTGTTGTGGATTATCGAAGGAAATATCCTCTCGCGTGAGGAAGTGGAATATTTAACCGCTTTGCCAAGCATGGAACCGCGAGTAAAAATTGCGGTGGAGATGGGGGGCGATCGCGCATTCCGTTGGACACCGCTGAAGAATGCGATCGCTGCTGCTTAAGCAACCGATTTTTTCTAGCGATCGCCCACAGTCCCACGACAACTGCTCATTTCCTACAATCGTCAGGCATTTTTACTTAGCCCCGCAGGAAGAACTCGCTTGCGGGGCTAACTTATCCCTATCAAAAATCACCTGAATCGCCCAAATTATAGCTACTACAACCCATTAAACCATTTAGTTTTGATACCTTTAAAGAAGCAAACTAATAAGGCAAACTTTTATGGTGGAAAACCGCGACTATACCTTAATCATTGACAAAAGCGGCAGTATGTCACTAATAGACCAGCCAGGAAGTAAAAGTCGCTGGGTGGTCATGCAGGAATCTACCCTAGCCTTAGCGAGTAAATGTGAAGAATTTGATCCGGATGGCATTACCATTTATCTGTTTGCTAGTAGATTCAAACGCTACGACAATGTAACTGCCAGTAAAGTAATGCAAATTTTCCGGGAAAATGAACCATCTGGTCGTACCGATTTGGCGGGAGTTCTCCAAGATGCAACCAATAGCTACTTTCAGCGCAAAGCAACCGGACAAACTAAGCCAAATGGTGAAACTATTTTAGTAGTTACGGATGGGGAACCGGATGACCGAAAAGCGGTGATGAAAGTAATTATCGAAGCTTCTCGCCGCATGGATAGAGATGAAGAACTGGCAATTTCATTTGTCCAAGTTGGCGCAGACGCACAGGCTAGTAAATTTCTCAAAGTGCTGGATGATGAATTGCAAAGTGCTGGTGCCAAGTTTGATATTTGTGACACAGTAACCATTGATGACATGGAGGACATGACGCTGACTGAAGTGTTATTAAATGCCATTATTGACTAACACATAGTTTAATTTTGGGTTTGAAATTTGGATTTTAGATGAGTGAGCGTGTATCTAAAATTTAAAGTTTCAAATCTAAAATTTATTGGAGGTATCGAAATTATGGAATCGATAGATGACATACTTGCGTCAGTTAAGGCTGAGTATGAAGTAAAAGACAACCCAAAACCGCTTCACAACCCGCAACAACTCAAAGAAAAGCTAGTGAGTCCGCACGCGATCGCGCCATCTGTAGAGGTAGCCGAGAATTTCCCCCTGCAACCTGGGAAAAATAACTTGTCTTACTCCCATGAAGATAGCGTACTAGCTCAAGTTAAGGCTGAATTTGAGGAACAAGAAAAAGCCGAAAAACTGAAAAAACAGCAACAGCTAGCCGAGAAAAAAATTAAGCAGGAACAAATTAAGCAGCAGCAAAAAGAGGCACTAGCAAGCCAAGCGAAGGAGTGGCTGAAAAATTTAAACTCACTCTCAGAAGAAGGTCTTTGGTTTGAAGAATTTGCCTATGCTTACCCATCCAAACTAGATGCGGCGATTGATTACCTTCAAGCCTTGCGGGAAACGCAACCGTAAAGAGTCTAGAAGTAACTAAAACTTTTTATTTTTTTAATCTCAATCTACTTAATAGTCTCAGCCAGTAGGCTAGGCTAGATCAGTAGAACCTGACGATCGCAGGAGATTATCTCTTTGTGGAAGGAGTATCTGTGGCACAAGACCGAGACTATACATTAATCATCGACAAAAGCGGCAGTATGTCTACCCCAGAACCACCGAGTGGGAGAAGTCGCTGGGAGACGGCGCAGGAATCTACCCTGGCGTTGGCGAGAAAATGCGAACAGTTTGATCCGGATGGAATTACCCTTTACCTGTTTTCAGGTAGGTTTAAGCGTTTCGATGATGTAACCGCTAGCAAGGTTGCACAGATATTCCAAGAAAACGATCCATCCGGCACCACCAATCTTGCTGATGTTTTAAAGCACGCTGTTGACAACTATTTTCAGCGGAAGGCTGCTGGTGCGACGAAGGCGAATGGCGAGACAATTTTGGTAATTACAGATGGGGAACCGGATGACCGGAAAGCGGTGATGCGGGTGATTATTGAAGCTACTCGCCACATGGAAAGAGATGAAGAATTAGCCATTTCTTTCATTCAGATTGGAGCCGATCAAACGGCTACTCGGTTTCTCAAGGCTTTGGATGATGAACTGCAAAGTGCGGGAGCAAAGTTTGATATTTGTGACACCGTAACTTTGGATGATATGGAGGGCATGACTTTAACTGAAGTTTTGCTTAATGCCATAAATGACTAACTCGATTTTGGAGTTTGGATGGTAATTTAGTTTGATTTTGTAGTGAAGGTGGGCATTGCCCACCCTACTAACTTTTTGTGGGAAAGGAGGGTATGTATGAGTGCAGAAAATCGGGATTACACGTTAATTATTGACAAAAGCGGCAGTATGTCTACGCCAGACCAAGCAGGAGCCAGAAGTCGCTGGGAAATGGCGCAGGAGTCTACTTTGGCGTTGGCGAGAAAATGCGAACAGTTTGATCCAGATGGGATTACTGTTTACTTGTTTTCTAGCCGATTTAAACGTTATGACAATGTGACTTCTAGTAAAGTCGCACAAATTTTTCAAGAAAATGACCCGGCTGGCACTACTGACTTGGCAAGTGTGCTGAAGGATGCGACTAACCGCTATTTTGAGAGCAAGGCTGCTGGTGAGGTGAAGGCTGGTGGAGAAACCATTTTGGTAGTGACAGATGGGGAACCCGATGACCGGAAAGGGGTGATGCGGGCGATTATTGAAGCATCGCGCCAGATGGAGAGGGATGAAGAACTAGCAATTTCTATGATTCAAGTGGGTTCGGATGCAACGGCTACGCGGTTTCTCAAAGCGTTGGATGATGAATTGCAAGGTGCGGGGGCGAAGTTTGATATCTGCGATGCGATAACTATTGATGACATGGCGGACATGACTCTGGCGGAAGTTCTGCTAAACGCGATCGCTGACTAACTGAGTAGGAACTAATTTTATGACACTTGGTGTGTTGACTCACCGCGACTACACCTTAATGCTTGACAAAAGCGGTAGTATGTCATCTGTCGATCAACCGGGAGGCAAAAGTCGCTGGGAAATGGCGCAGGAGTCTACTTTAGGGTTGGCAAGTAAATGCGAACTGTTTGACCCTGATGGGATTACTGTTTATCTATTTTCCGACCGATTTCAAAGGTATGACAACGTTACTTCAACTAAAGTCGCCGAAATCTTCCAAGAAAATAGTCCTAGCGGTGGAACTAACTTGGTCGCTGCCTTGCAGCACGCAATCAACAACTACTTTCAGCGTAAAGCTGCGGGTCAGGCAAAACCAGAAGGCGAAACCATTTTAGTGGTGTCCGACGGCGAACCGGATAATCGGATGGCGGTAGTGGAAGTGATAATTAACGCCACTCAGAAAATACAGGGGGATGAGGAACTAGGGATTTCCTTCATTCAGGTGGGTTCAGACAGAGGCGCAAGGCGATTTTACAAAGGTTTGGATGAACAATTACAAGGAATCGGGGCAAAGTTTGACATCTACGATATCTTAAACCTGGATGAGATGGACAACATGACGCTAACTGAAGTGCTGCTAAAGGCAATTACCGACTAAAGGCAAGCGCCATTTTTTTACCTTTTACGTGGCAGGGGGGGTAGTACAATCGCCCCTATTTTTTACTATTTACACCTCCCCATTTATTCAGGAAGGCTTTAGCATATAAGGGTGACTGATTATTTCTATCCCTTACGCTCCCTAAGAGAGGGTCACTGGTTTAAGCTCATTTGCGGAGCTAGTTTCCAAGACCTCCCTGCCGTCCGGAATCTGACATTGGCTTATACTTTAGCTGGGGCTGACTGTATCGACGTTGCCGCTGACCCGGCGGTAATTGCTGCGGCACAAGAAGGTCTGAAAGCCGCTGCTGTCCTAGCTAGTGCAGCGCGTGTGCGAGGCTACTGTGCAGATACTTTGCCCTGGCTGATGGTCAGTTTGAATGATGGGGAAGATCCTCACTTTCGGAAGGCGGAATTTAACTCAACCGAGTGTCCGACAGAATGCCCGCGACCTTGTGAAAGTATTTGTCCAGCTGATGCGATCGCTTTGTCTGGAGTGATAGACCAACGTTGTTATGGCTGCGGGCGGTGTATTCCCGTATGCCCAAGTAAAATAATTTATACTCGTTCTTATGTCACAGCACCGGAAGCGATCGCTTCGTCAGTCTTGCCAAGTGGCGTTGATGCCTTAGAAATTCATACGCAAATCGGTAGAGTAGATGATTTTAAACGGTTATGGAGCGCGATCGCGCCTTGGTTGAATAAGCTCAAGCTCATAGCAATTAGTTGCCCAGATGGGGACGGTATAATTGATTACCTCTGGACTCTTTACGACCTGATAGCACCCCTGCCAATTCCTCTTATCTGGCAAACTGACGGGCGACCGATGAGTGGCGATATCGGTGATGGCACAACTAGAGCTGCTGTGAAGTTAGGGCAAAAAGTTCTATCTGCGGGATTACCAGGATATGTGCAGTTAGCAGGAGGCACGAACAACTATACTGTTGCAAAACTCAGGACAATGGGACTGCTCAACGACCGTCAGGAGCCAAAAGAAATTGTGGATTTACCTGAAAGCTTGGTAAAGGCAAGTTTATCAGACATAGCCGTGGAAAACCAAATATTATCGAAAAACAAGGCACCACAAACTCGAAAATCTCTCCATCATGCCTCAGTCCTGAATCCTGAGCCCTCCTATATTGCAGGTATTGCATACGGTAGCTACGCCCGCGTTTTGTTGTCACCCGTTCTAGACGAATTGGAAAAAATGAATATGAAAGACCTATCGGGGAAGGTATCGGCATCAACTCAGACATTTATGCCGAGACGACTGGAAGAAAATCCAGATTTACTTTGGCACGCAGTTAGTCTCGCTGAATCGCTGGTTTCTCAAGTTAAGAGTCATTAGTTTGTTGCTAAGGACTAAGGGCTAACAACTGTTATCTCTATCGCCAGTTGTGGATAAAAAAGTCACTTTAGGAAGAATGCAGATTACAGACGATCTCCAGAAATTATTGGACGTATTACCAAGTGAGATTCGGCAACCTTTAGAACAGCATCCTGACAAGGATAGGTTAGTTGAGGTTGTCATGGATTTGGGGCGATTACCGGAAGCTCGGTTTGCTACGCAGGCAGAGTACCTTTCCCAAATCCCAGTTTCCAGGGAACAGCTAAATTATTGTATAGAACGGGTAGGACATTTCGGCGGTGATAACCGGGCAGGACTAGAACGTACCCTGCATCGAATTAGCGCCATCCGCAACCGTAGTGGCGAAATAATTGGTCTTACCTTGAGGGTGGGTCGAGCCGTCTTTGGCACCATTGGCATGATTCGCGACTTAGTAGAAACAGGTCAGTCAATTCTGATGCTCGGTCGTCCAGGTGTTGGCAAAACCACCGCACTGCGGGAAATTGCCAGAGTTTTAGCCGATGAGTTACAAAAACGAGTTGTAATCATCGACACCTCTAACGAAATCGCGGGCGATGGTGACGTTCCCCATCCAGCGATTGGTCGCGCCCGTCGGATGCAAGTCGCCCGTCCAGAACTCCAGCACCAAGTGATGATTGAGGCAGTGGAAAACCATATGCCAGAAGTGATCGTCATTGATGAAATTGGTACGGAACTCGAAGCAATGGCTGCTCGTACTATCGCTGAGCGGGGTGTTCAGTTGGTGGGTACGGCACACGGAAACCGGATTGAGAACCTGATCAAAAACCCCACCCTATCCGATTTAGTTGGGGGCATTCAGGCGGTAACCCTGGGAGATGAAGAAGCTAGGCGGCGGGGCAGCCAGAAGACTGTTCTGGAGCGCAAAGCCCCGCCGACCTTTGAAATTGCCGTGGAGATGCTGGAAAGGCAGCGTTGGGTAGTACACGAGCAGGTAGCGGATATGGTTGATAACTTGTTGCGGGGGCGACAGCCAAATCCGCAAGTTAGAACAATCACTGACGCTGGGGAAGTGACAATTACCCGTGAGTTACCCCAAGCACCGACACCAATGCGATCGCCTAGTACCGGAGGCGGATATGCTGCTTCCTTGGATACTCCGGGACGACCGACTGGCTGGCGCACTTCTGGGCAGATGATGCCATTACCCAGTCAACCTAGATCGCTGCGGGGTCAGGATTTGCGGGTAACGAGTACAGCACTAAACTCGCCGCGTACTCTACCTTTTGGAAGCTCATCTGGGATACGGGACGTTACCAACGCAGGGGATCTTTCAGAACTAGGGCCAAGATCGCTGAGCAATGACTTTGAGCAGATGCTAGATCAATCTTGGCATCAGTCAGAATTGCTCTCAGATGGTTCCTTTGCCGGGCCGAATGGGGAAGATTTGCCGTTGCAGGTTTATCCTTATGGCATCAGCAGCCAACAACTAGACCAAGTGATTCGGGTACTGAATTTGCCTGTGGTGTTGACGAAGGATATGGATAGTGCGGATGCAGTTTTGGCATTGCGATCGCACGTAAAGAACCATTCCAAATTACGGCATATCGCCAAAGCTCGTCATGTTCCCATCCACGCAATTAAGGCAAACACTGTATCTCAGATTACCCGCGCCTTGCGGCGTCTGCTAGATATGGATGACCCCAGCAATCCCGACGTTGCCGAACTCAGTTTATTTACTACCACCGGTAACGAGGACGAGATTGAGGCTCTGGAAGAAGCCAGACTTGCAGTTGAGCAAATTGTCATCCCGAAGGGACAGCCAGTGGAACTTTTACCGCGTTCTGCCAAAGTGCGGAAAATGCAACATGAACTGGTGGAACACTACCGCCTCAAATCTGACAGTTTTGGGGAAGAACCTAACCGAAGGCTGCGGATTTACCCAGCATAGGGAAGGTCATGCGATTCTCTAAGAAAAAGGCAAAAGAGGAAGACTTTTGCCTTTTTCTTTTGTCGGTTAGTTCGGCGCGACTCAGCGAAATCCTACAAATGGCCGGAGAGCGTCGGCTAACGTTTCCCTGAAGCGCAACGCCCCAAGAGCGCTCAAAACAAACGGCACAACCTTTGCTCTTCAACCTATTCAGCTTTCACGAGGGACATTTTTAGAAAAATTTTGAAAAAGTTGTTGACAATTCCCTGGTAGGAACTGCTAATATATATGAGGTGAAATCAATGGGGTGTCGCCAAGTGGTAAGGCATCTGGTTTTGGTCCAGACATTCCGAGGTTCGAATCCTTGCACCCCAGTTAAAGCTAAAAAATAAGAGAGAGACGCGACTAATCGCGTCTCTCTCTGTTTTGCGGGGGCAATGTGTGCCAAAATCTTACGGTTGATTTTGGCTAGGCGAACAATGTCTGCGATCGCTCCAACTATTCTGGCTTTAGACTTTGACGGTGTGCTTTGCGACGGGTTGCTTGAGTATTTTCAGACAGCTTGGCGCACCTACTGTCAAATCTGGACACCTGAGAATGCAACGCCTCCAGAGAATTTGGCAGAAAATTTTTACCTGCGGCGACCTGTGATAGAGGTCGGCTGGGAAATGCCAGTAGCGATCCGGGCGCTAATATTGGGCATACCAGAAGAGAAGATGTTGCAGGACTGGTCAACCGTTGCCAGAACAATCCTGGCAGAAGATAATTTAGATGCTGCTGACATCGCCATGAAGCTTGATAATATCCGGGATGAGTGGATTGTTGCGGATTTAGAATCTTGGCTAGCTTTGCATCGCTTCTATCCTGGTGTGATGGAGAAATTAAATTCGCTTCAAGGTACTCCCATCCAAATCTACATTGTGACCACCAAAGAAGGGCGCTTTGTTCGCCAACTGTTGCAACAACAAGGCATCGATCTACCAGAGCAGTTTATTCTTGGTAAAGAAAATCGCCGTCCCAAGTACGAAATTCTACGGGAACTAATTAGCGATCGCATGATTAGCCTTTGGTTTGTGGAAGACCGCTTAAAAACTTTGCAAGTCGTACAACAGCAACCAGACCTTAATGATATCGGGCTGTATTTAGCAGACTGGGGTTATAATACGCCCCAACAGCGAGACGCTGTGCGCCACAACGAACGAATTAAACTATTATCCCTTTCACAGTTTGCACAAGATTTCTCCGCTTGGTCTTAACAGAGAACTGAGAGACGCGATATATCGCGTCTCAATATCGTATTGGGGACATAAAGAAAAGTATTTTTAATATTTTAGAAAATAAAAACACTGTAGTGGTAGATATATGTATCTAATATCACCCGAATGGGTGAGCTAAGTGGGCGAAGTGCGATCGCTGCTCGAAATACTTAAATATGGATACATTCGATACAAACACACAGAGTATGGCTACCATCAACGGAACTAACGGTAATGACCCCGCCTTAAACGGAACTAATGGTGATGACATCATAAACGGACTAGCAGGTAATGACTTTCTCTTTGGCGGGTTGGGTGATGACATCCTCAATGGCGGAACAGGTAGCGATCGCATGGAGGGTGGCGCGGGTAGCGATACCTACATTGTTGACAACGTAGGCGACGTGATTGATGAAAAAGGCCCTAATGATAGTGATAGCTTCGACACCGTACAATCGAGCATTACTTGGGTACTAGGTAACAACTTAGAGAAGCTGGTTCTTACTGGTAATAGTGCAATTAATGGCACAGGTAACGATCTAAACAACCAAATATACGGAAATTCTGCCAGCAACGCTCTATTTGGTGGCTTTGGCGATGACCTTCTCGATGGGGGTGCGGGTGCCGATCGCATGGAAGGTGGCGCGGGTAGCGATACTTATATTGTTGACAACATAGGCGACCAGATTATCGAGCAGTTTAGCAATCCTTCTAATCAATATGATTCAGACATAGTTGAATCGAGCATTACTTGGACACTGGGTGCGGGCCTGGAAAGGTTATATCTTACAGGGAATGCGGCGATAAATGGCACAGGTAATGGTCTCGCCAACGGACTTGGCGGCAACAATGCCAACAACACGCTAATTGGTGGCGCTGGGGATGACAGACTTGGGGGAGGCGGCGGCAGCGATATCCTTGATGGTGGTGCTGACAACGACACCTATTACATCACCGATAACAACGACACAATTATCGAAGCTGCCGACGGTGGCATAGACACGGTTGAAAGTTCCGTCAGTTATACGCTGGGTGCCAATATAGAAACACTTTATCTGATAGAGAATGCGGCGATAAATGGCACGGGTAACGCTCTCAATAATGGCATGTACGGCAATCAAGCCAGCAACACTTTAAATGGTGGTGATGGGGATGACTGGTTTGAGGGACAAGGCGGTAACGATATCCTCATCGGTGGAAATGGTAATGATACTTATATGATCTACGCTGAGGATGGCGATGCCAACGACACCGTGATAGAAGCCGTAAATGGTGGTACGGACTTGGTTTTTTCTAGTGCCTCTTGGACGCTAGGTGCCAACGTGGAAAACCTTCGTCTCTATGCCCTGAGTAGTATCGATTCCATGTATGGCATAGGTAACGAACTGGACAACAGAATAGAGGGAAGTTACAGCCTTGACACCCTGAAAGGCAAAAAGGGTAATGACACTCTACTAAGTGCGGACGGAAACGACACCTTGGTTGGCGGTGGTGGCAGCGACGTACTTACAGGTGGTACTGGTGCCGATAAATTTTACTTCTATGGCAAGTCAAGCGCTGTAGATCGGATTACGGATTTTTCAGTTGCTGACGACACAATTGGCATTGCTACTCGTTCTGGCTCAAGGTTTGCCAACGCCGGGCTAACAGTTGGCGCAGCAATTACCGCAGATCAGTTCCGCATCGGTGCTAGTGCAGGTGATGCAGGCGATCGCTTTATCTATAACAGCACAACTGGCGGTTTGTTCTTTGACAAAGACGGTATCGGTGGAACTGCACAAGTGCAATTTGCCACCCTCACTACTGGACTGGCTATGACCAACGCAGATATCGTCGTTTTCGCCTAAGCAAAATCACTCAACCTAAGCAACAAGAGGGTACGAGAATATGGCTTTAATCAACGGTACGAATGCTAATGACTCCCTCAATGGCACTATTGGCGATGACACTATAAACGGACTAGCTGGCAATGATAGTTTATTCGGTTTAGATGGCAACGACATTTTAGATGGCGGTACGGGTAGCGATCGCATGGAGGGTGGAGATGGCAGCGATACCTACATTGTTGACAACATAGGTGACCAAATTATTGAAGATAGCAATTCTTCTAATCCTTCTGCTCCATATTTCACAGACACGGTTAAATCGAGCATTACGTGGACACTGGGTGATGGTCTGGAAAATTTAACTCTCACAGGTAATGCCAACATCAATGGCACAGGTAATGCTAGTAGCAACACCCTGATCGGAAATGATGCTAACAACACCCTAATTGGAGGCGCTGGCAATGATTTCCTTGCGGGAGGAGGCGGAAGCGATATCCTAAATGGTGGCGCTGACAACGATACTTATGTCATCAACGATACCACCGACACCATTATCGAAGCTGCCAACGGTGGCAGAGACATAGTTCAAACTTTCGTCAGCTATACGCTGGGTGCCAACCTAGAAGATTTGACTCTTCTAGGTACGGCGGCGATAAATGCTACAGGTAATGCTTTTAACAACCTCCTTCAAGGAAATAGCGCCGATAACACTCTAAATGGTGGTGATGGCGATGACACCCTCGTTGGTGGAGGCGGCAAAGATATCCTCATCGGTGGAAATGGTAACGATACTTATACCCTCCACTGGGATATGTATAACGTTACTAAAGGCACCGAAACCATCGTTGAAGGCGTAAATGGTGGTACGGACTTGGTTTTTTCTAGGGACTCTTGGACGCTAGGTGCCAACGTGGAAAACCTGTATTTATATGGCATCAGTAGTGGCGTTTCTATGTATGGCACAGGTAACGAACTGGGCAACGAAATAAGGGGAGATTACAGCAATGACACTCTTAAAGGAAAAGCAGGTAATGACACCCTAATTGGTAACCCGGGAAACGACACCTTGGTGGGTGGAGGTGGCACCGACACGCTCACAGGCGGCATTGGTGCCGATAAGTTTTACTTTCATGGCAAGTCAAGCGCTGTAGATCGGATTACAGATTTTTCAGTAGTAGACGACACGATTGGCATTGCTACTCGTTCTGGATCTATGTTTGCCAACGCAGGGCTAACAGTTGGCGCAGCAATTACAGCGGATCAGTTCCGCATCGGTGCTAGTGCAGGTGATGCAGGCGATCGCTTTATCTATAACAGCACAACTGGCGGTTTGTTCTTTGACAAAGATGGTATCGGTGGAACTGCACAAGTGCAATTTGCCACCCTTTCTACTGGACTGGCGATGACCAACGCTGATATCGTCGTCGCATAAACACTATAAATTTCCCTAACAAGGTACAAGAATATGGCAATAATCAACGGAACTAATGGCAACGACCCCTCCTTAAACGGAACTAATGGCAATGACGAGATTAATGGATTAGCAGGTAATGACATCCTACGCGGTCTAGATGGCGGCGACATTCTCGATGGGGGTACGGGTAGCGATCGCATGGAAGGTGGCGCGGGTAACGATCTGTATATCGTTGATAACGTCAATGATGTCGTTGTCGAAGCAGTAAATGCTGGCTTTGACGGCGTTCAATCAAGCGTTACTTGGACGCTGAGTACCACCTTGGAAAATTTAACTCTCACAGGTAATGCCAACATCAATGGCACCGGTAATGCTGGCAACAACATTATCATCGGGAATGCAGGCAACAACATTCTCAATGGTGGCGATGGCGATGACACCCTGTTTGGTGGAGACGGCAACAACATTCTCAATGGTGGCGCAGGTAATGATACTTATAGAATCGATCCTGCTTCCACCACCACCATCAACGAAGGCTTGAATGCTGGTATAGATACAGTTGTAGTTACTCTAGGTTCGCCGGGAAGTTACACGCTGGGTACCAATTTGGAAAAACTCATCCTCCTAGCTGGCACCACTGGTTCGGGTAACAACCTCAACAACACTATCACCGGGAACGATGGCAACAATTATCTGTATGGCAGGGGTGGGAACGACATCCTGAATGGCATGATGGGTAACGACATTTTAGTCGGTGGTGGTGGTAGCGACATCCTGATGGGTCGTACTGGCAATGACACCCTCAAAGGCGGTCGCGGTGCAGATCGCTTTGACTTCATCGATCCATCGGTGGAAGGTGTGGATAGAATTGTTGATTTCTCGGTAGCACAAGACACGATTGGCATTTCTGCTGCTAGTGCTTACTTCCAAGGTGCAGGACTAACAGCTAATGCGGCAATTACCACAGATCAGTTCCGCATCGGTGCTAGTGCTGGGGACGCAAGCGATCGCTTTATCTATAACAGCACAACTGGCGCTTTGTTCTTTGACAAAGACGGTATCGGTGGAACTGCACAAGTGCAATTCGCCACCCTCTCTACTGGACTGGCTATGACCAACGCTGATGTTTTCGTCTTTGCATAACAAATTCAATCTGAGCATCTTGATGCTTCATCAATTAAGCTAATAGCTGATAGGCAAAAAGCTGGTAGCTTAACTATGCTGGACTTAACGAAACTCGCGCGGCAAATGCAGGGCATTAGTCAGCACCTAACTTTAGAGGCGGCTGCTAGTCGCCAACGCTTGGAACGCGCCCAGCAATTTTTTATCGTAGCTAAAACGCAACAGGCAGAACTGGTGCAGCGGCAAGAAAAGTGGCGCGATCGCATAACTTTTAACGCCGCTACACCAGTCGAACCCCTTTCTACCTGCATCGATTTACCAATTCCCCCAGCGTGTCACACCGTCATCGCTACAGACGGTTCCCAAATTGCCCCAAATCACCACGAAATCGCCTACTGTTATTTGATTAACGTCGGTCGGGTGATGCTACATTATGGGCAAAGTTTACACCCACTTTTAGATAGTCTGCCAGAAGTTTTTTACCAACCTGAAGATTTGTACGTTTCTCGTCAGTGGGGAATTCGCACAGAGGAATGGATGGGTTATCGACGCACCGCTTCCGAAGCGTCGGTCTTGGCAGAACTAGCTTGCAATTGGGTGAATCAGAGAGAGGTAGACAAGGGAAAAAAAATGTTGTCCGCCTTGTCTCCAGTCCCCAATCCCCAATCCCCAGTCCCTACTTTAGCGATGGTGGATGGTTCGCTGATTTACTGGTTTCTGGAACAATTACCAGGGGAAGCACGCGATCGCATTCTGCCTCCAATTTTAGAAGCTTGGGATGCTCTGCGCGAGGCTGGAATTCCCATAATGGGCTACTTGAGTGCTTCTCGCAGCAGTGACTCGCTTAACTTCCTGCGTTTACCAGCTTGTCCTCACCCAGTCCCCGACTGCATGACTCATTGTCCCGGTCAAACCGATCGCGCACCTTGCCAAGTTTTCGACCCTTTGCGCGATACTTTCCTTTGGGCTTCCCAACTTCAGCCAGGACAACGCAGTACCTTGTGGCGTAGTTCTGCACGAATTCTCGACTTGTATGGGGAACACCAAATTTACTTCTGCTATGTCCACGTGGGAACAGAAATCGCCCGCGTAGAGGTTCCCGCTTGGGTAGCCGAAAATCCAGAGAAGCTTGACTCTGCTTTAAGTTTAATGCTAGCTCAGGTACAGAAAGGTTATGGCTATCCAGTGGCGCTAGCAGAGGCGCACAATCAGGCTGTTGTCCGAGGAGGCGATCGCGCTCGTTTTTTTGCCCTCCTCGAACAACAAATGATTAAAGCTGGTTTGAGAAATGTCGGAACTTCCTACAAGGAAGCTAGAAAGCGCGGTAGCATCGCCTAAGCCTGGTTAAGCTAAAAAATGTAAGATATCAAATCGTAGGGGCAAAGCGTTCGTGTTAAAAAATATCGAAGCTAAGCGAAAAATTATTGCCGCGAATCCTTCGCCCTAAGTAGCTTAGCTACTACGAAAAATTAAATTTTTCTAGTCTTTAGAATCATCCTCTAATGTTTCAATTAATAAATTCATTTGCTGCTGTCGCTCTTGTAAAAAAGTTTCGCATTGCCGCAAATATTCAACAGCGCTATTAAATTCATTAAAAACCTCGGCTAAATCGAGTTTACCAGCTTCAATTTGCCTAATTAAAGCTTCAACTTTGGCAACTGTAGCTTCGTAGTTCCAGTCTGGCGGTAGTTGGGCATTGGATCGCTTTTTTTTTGAGCCGTCGCTGGTGCTGGTGGATTTGCTCATAAGAAATACAAGTATAAATTTACAAACTACTCTTTTGTATCTATAATTTCACTAACTTTGACTTTTATTTGTCCTTTATTCAACTGAATTTGTAGTTCCTGTCCCAGTTCTAACCCATCAGTAGAACGAGCGATCGCGCCATCTTGTTGCCTTACGACAGCGTAGCCTCTGGCAAGGACGCTTTGCGGATCGAGAGTGGTTAGTTTTTGCCGCAACATCTGGGTGTGCTGGCTTGCGTGTTGGAGATGCTGTGTTGTCACCTGCACCAGTTGTTGACGCTTCCAGGCGATTCCTTGCTTTTCTTGCCGAATTTGCCGATCTATTGGCAAACGCCGCAACGAGTTTTTGAGTCGTTGCAGTTGGGAAAGGCTGGTCTGCAACTGTTCATTCACAGCCTCATTCAACGCTTCAATGCGTTCTCGGTGTTCCGCGTAAAGAGTCGCGAGTTCTGGAACCGCTTGTTCAGCGGCGGCTGTGGGAGTATGAGCATAGGCATCAGCAACCAAGTCAGCCAAAGATTCATCTCTCTGATGACCAATTCCAGTGATCACAGGGATAGAACAATTAGCGATCGCTTTCACTACTCGTTCATCATTAAAGCAAGTCAACTCCTCCACCGCACCACCACCACGGGACAAAATTAGCACCTCGGCGCGACCATCTCGTTCCACCCGCTCAATCGCTGCCAAAATAGATAGTGGTGCTTGTTCGCCCTGTACTAATGCTGGTGAAAATAAGACGTGTAAACCTGGATAACGTTGCTTGAGTGTGCGTTGAATATCACCCCAGGCAGCCGCTTGCGGTGACGTGACAACAGCGATAGTTTGAGGATGGGTAGGAAGCGATCGCTTGCGTTCTGGATCAAACAACCCTTCTGCCTCCAGCCTCAAGCGTAGCTGACGATAACGCAACGCCTGCAACCCTTCTCCCGCAGGTAATGCTTGCCAAACAATTAGTTGATATTGTCCTCGCTGCGGATAAACTCGAATACTACCTAAAATAATCAACTGCTCCCCCTGGACTGGCAGTTGCATCAATTTGTTTAGCTGGCTTTTCCATACCACACAACTAATTGTCGCCTTAGCTTCCGGGTCTTGGAGCGTGAAGAATAGCCCGCTGGGATACTTGGATGCACTTGAGACTTCCCCAGTCACCCAGACTTGCCGCAGCTGCTCATCTGGCTCTAAGAGCTGCTGTATGTAGGATGTTAACCCAGCCACCGACACAGCTGTATCTGGAACCAGCTGGTTAGGAATATAGTGGTTCATCGCTTAAAGAAAGAAAAATATAGAAATTGTAGCCCTCGTGGATGCAGAAGATGCCTTAAATCACTTGCTGTCATGCTAATTATGTCTCTAGGGTAGCGAGATTAAGATGAATCAGGAACTTTTGGCTAAATTTGTTAGAACTTCAGCATTTGCACCCAAACCTGCTGACTTGAGATGTACTAACCGATGCCTGAGTTCTATTCTCTCCAAGCATCAGACGTTTTTTGTTCAATTTATCCCTCAGCTTTCGGTTGACAGTAGAACATTTGAACTACAATATAGGTTCATATCTCTAGCTTGGTTAGGATACAGCAGTATCCAAGGCATAGCAGGAGGAAAGGGCGATCGCGCTCTAATTTGCCACCAAAAGTGGTAGAATAAAAATAGCTGAAAGTTAAATTTTGTAGCTGTTTTGGGCATTTTTCAGCTTTGGTGATGATCCTAAATGGGGCAATGCCATCGGTGGAAAAACCTACTCACTCAAGAACCCAGAAAAAGGGTAAAACCTGAGTGAAAAGCTCAAACAAGCATTCATTATGTATCGTAAAAAGGCGGTGGATATCATCGTTTCTGCCTGTGGAGGCTGTAGAGGCGCAAAAGCTTGTTTGCTTTGAAGTCAACAGCCATTGAAACAGGAAGCTCCAGTCCGTGAGGCGGAGCAGCCCGCACAAAAGCTACTGTTGCTAAGTGCGGAAGTAAAATCACCACTCCTGATTCTGTTCTTGAGGCATTAATGGCTATCCAAATCACGAACAATCCCGACAAGGAAAAAGCCCTGAGCCTGGTGCTAAACCAAATTGAGCGTAGCTTTGGCAAGGGAGCAATCATGCGCTTGGGCGATGCAACTCGCATGAGGGTAGAGACGATCCCTAGCGGTGCGCTGACCCTGGACTTAGCCTTGGGCGGCGGCTTGCCGAAGGGGCGGGTGATTGAAATCTATGGCCCGGAAAGTTCTGGTAAAACAACTGTCGCTCTGCACGCGATCGCGGAAGTCCAAAGATCGGGTGGTGTCGCTGCCTTTGTCGATGCCGAACACGCTCTTGACCCCGCTTATGCCGCCGTACTGGGCGTTGATATTGAAAATCTCCTAGTTTCCCAACCTGATAACGGCGAATCTGCCCTAGAAATCGTCGATCAGTTGGTTCGTTCTGCTGCCGTTGACATTGTGGTTGTTGACTCCGTTGCTGCCTTAGTGCCTCGCGCTGAAATTGAAGGCGAAATGGGCGACTCTCACATGGGCTTACAAGCACGCTTGATGAGCCAAGCCTTGCGTAAAATCACTGGGAACATTGGTAAATCGGGCTGCACGGTAGTTTTCCTTAACCAGCTGCGGCAAAAGATTGGCGTTACCTACGGCAACCCAGAAACCACCACTGGAGGCAATGCCCTGAAGTTCTACGCTTCAGTGCGTCTGGATATTCGGCGGATTCAAACCCTGAAAAAAGGCAATGAAGAATTCGGTATCCGTGCCAAAGTCAAAATCGCCAAAAATAAAGTTGCCCCTCCTTTCCGCATCGCGGAATTTGACATTATCTTTGGCAAGGGTATTTCAACACTAGGCTGTTTGGTTGACCTCGCCGAACAAACTGGAGTGATTACCCGTAAGGGAGCCTGGTACAGCTACAACGGTGACAACATCGCCCAAGGTCGGGATAACAGCATTAAGTACCTGGAAGACAACTCCGAACTTATTAAAGACATTGAGCAGAAAGTGCGTCAAAAACTTGAAATGGGAGCTGTGGTTGCAGCAAATACCGTCTCGCGAGTTGACGCTGAAGACGTGGATGTAGACGATGAAATGCTAGAGGAAGATTAAGGATTTTTCGGGAGTAAATCATCCTCTCAATGCAGTGGGATTAAGAATGATTTTAGGTTGGGTAGAGCGCAAGTGTTACCCAACTTTTTCTTGATAATGTTGGGCAAGGTGCCTCAACGCAACCTAATGATATAAAAAACCCGTTTTCTTTGAGAAAACGGGTTTTTTAACATAAAATCTAAAATTCATAGCGGCTATTTCTGAGTACCAGCATCTGAAATTCGCCTGCTGAAAAAGCGGTCTAAAATTTCTGACTGTTGTGTGGGGCTAAACTGAGGCTCTATAGCAGAAGCTATTAGCTCATCATTGATATCTGATGATTTCAGGAAGATGGAAGTATCTCTGGGTTGATTAGTTTGCTTGTCTCTAGATTTTATAGAAGATGTAGGTGCCTCTGCATCTTCTGGGGTGTCCGATGCTTGTGCATTGGAGATAGCGTTGAGTTCCGCTATTAAGTATGGAGGGACATTGCCCAGCATAACGGTGTTACTGCCGAAAAAGAAGGAAAAAGCAAGACTACCGAGACGGATGCGATCGCCATCCTTAAGAAGAATTCGCTGATAAACTGGTTCCCCATTGACAAAAGTACCATTTGTACTGTTAAGGTCAACCAAATAAAAACCATCGTCTTCGATATATTGAATAACTGCGTGTTGACGAGACAACCGCCGATCGGCAATTGGCATAGCAGCCTGGCGCGACCTTCCCAACGTCCAGACCCCCTGCGGCTGAAACAACATCTGGGTTTTAGCGTCCACTAAGTTTGTAACCAGATACACTTGCCGATCTTGCACGACACCTTGGATATACCGAGGTGCAAGCCCGTTTACAAATTTGTTGCCCGTATTTTCCAGCTTGAGGATCTCATCTAGTAAACCATGATGATGCTCGTAGAGCTTAAGGAATACCTGATACAGACCCAAGCGTTGTTCTAGTTCCATGTATGCGATGAACTCAATTTTAGGTAAGGCTTCTGCTGGTACGACCATAACCAGTCAGCAGGAAGTTTAGAACTGCTAGTTCTTAAGTCACGTCGGTTTGTTGCATCAAAGTAGATTACACCCCACAGAAATGATAGAATTCTTGGCTAACCCCTTCTTCTAGCTTAGATCGCCTTACTCTTTAGAGGAATCCGCAGGATTACGGGAACTGTTCTTCTTTATTACTTACGTTCAGCTTTTTGCTCTAAGCGAAACAGCCAAACCATTAGGGCAACAACGCCAATTTGTAGCCCCAAGTTAGGAATGGCTGCGGCGATTTCCCTTCCTGCTGCTAATTGGGCGAAGAAAACAACTGCGCCAATGAAGCCAGATGCACCGCACGCTACGTAAACAAATTGCCTCAAACCCCGGTAGGGAGAGGCTGCTTCAGCTTTCAGGCGCTTATATAGTTCAGGATCAACTCGCTGATTGTTTCTGCTATTACTATTAGGATTTTTTAAATTTGGTGCCATCAGTCTCGATACCCCCATATCTAAGTCTATCTTTACACGATGGCACGGAACATTGGGATAAAAGCTTATTGTCAGAAATGATTCTCCATCAGTTATAATAAAAAACTGGCAGTGCCGGTGTAGCTCAGCGGTAGAGTAGCTGATTCGTAATCAGTTGGTCGTGAGTTCAAATCTCACCATCGGCTTTAAAAAACGTCTGAACCCTAGAAAAATACAGGAGTTCAGTTAGTATAAGTAATTTATATCTGACTAAATAAAAAAATTGAATTTTGACTATCATCAGGCGAGCGCTGTGAGTTAGCGATCGCTTGGCCCGGAAAAGTGGATAGGCTAATTTTGATTGTCTACGGACTATAAGTCTACGGACGATGTGTCACAAAGAATTGCACTACTTTTATTCTTGTTCAAATGAAGAAGGAGTCATTAAAATCTCCCCTGTGCACAACCCTTTTAAAGTTTAAAGAAAAACGAATTTGCCAATGCCGTTTAATATCAATCTGCTACCTCATCACCATGCAAAAGCGGTGCGTGAATATGGGAAACAATACTATGTTGATGCTAAGGGCGATCGCTTCCCCAGTGTCACAACTATACTTAACGCTACCAAACCGCAAGAAGATCGAGACGCACTCTTCAACTGGCGCAACCGAGTCGGAGTAGAAGAAGCTAATCGCATTTCTGGTGCTGCTAGTCGTCGTGGTACTTCCACCCACA
This sequence comes from Trichocoleus sp. FACHB-6, assembly GCF_014695815.1. NCBI lineage: Bacteria > Bacillati > Cyanobacteriota > Cyanophyceae > Leptolyngbyales > Trichocoleusaceae > Trichocoleus > Trichocoleus sp. FACHB-6. The sequence continues at coordinate 134,568 of NZ_JACJOY010000097.1, read as the reverse complement.
AGCATATTCAGCGCTATCTGCTTGGTGAGGATATCTCCTGTCCAGACGCCGCTAAACCTTACTGGGAGAGCTTGCAGTCTGTCTTGCAAGACATTAACGAGGTGCGCTTAGTGGAAGGTTCTGTTTTCCACTACGACTTGACTTATGCCGGGAGAGTGGATTGTGTCGCTAGTTACAAAGGTGTTCCCTGCGTCTTGGATTGGAAAACTGCTGATAAACCCAAAGGTTCCGCAGAACGCTTACATGATGCGCCAATTCAGTTGGCGGCTTACTGCGGCGCGGTCAACCAGTTTTATCAAGAGTACGGCATCCAATTAAATCATGCTGGCGTGGTTGTAGCAGTTCCGGGAATGCAAGCTGAAGTGTTCTGGTTCGATCCAGATAAAATGATGGTTTACTGGCAACAATGGCAGAAAAGAATTGCAGAATTTTGGCAGCGTCGAGGAGCAAGCAAAAATGATGCAAACTAGCTCTCAAATCTTGGCAGGGCTGGTCGGGGTTTGTGTGGGTGATGCTTTGGGTGTTCCAGTTGAATTCACCAGTAGAGTAGAGCGGCTGAAGTCACCAGTGGAAACTATGCGAGGTTACGGAACTTATAATCAACCTCCTGGTACTTGGTCAGATGATAGCTCTCTGACTTTCTGTTTAGCAGAATCTCTATGTAGCGGGTTTTCAATAGACGCGATCGCATCCTCTTTTTGCCGCTGGTTAAACGAAGCTTACTGGACTCCCCACGGCGAAGTTTTCGATATCGGCAATACCACCTATGATGCTCTTGAGCGTCTGCAACAGGGTTTCCCGCCTGTAAAAGCTGGCGGTACAGATGAATACAGTAATGGCAATGGTTCCTTGATGCGAATTTTGCCCTTAGCTTACTATCACAAAACTCTAGATTTTCCTAAATTAATTGAGCGCGTACATCAAGTATCTTGCATCACTCATGCTCATTTACGCTCTCAAATTGCCTGCGGTATCTATATCAGTATCGCCGTTTGTTTATTGCAAGGAATGGCTCCAGCAGATGCCTATCTCCAGGGAATTCACAATGCCCAAGAAATTTACATTCACCCTTTATACGCTTCAGAAAATTATCATTTTTATAGAGTTAACAGTGGTGAAATTGATTCTTTACCGATAGATGATATTCGGTCTAGAGGCTATGTCATTGATACACTAGAGGCTGCTCTATGGTGTTTTTTAAATAGCTCCTCATATTCTGAGGCTGTTTTAAAAGCTGTGAACTTGGGCGAAGATACTGATACTACAGCAGCTGTTACTGGCGGTTTGGCTGGAATTTATTACGGAGTAGAAAATATTCCTAAAAAATGGATGAATCAAATTGCCAGAATTGAAGATATTATCGATTTGGGAAGACTTTTGGAAGCAGCTATTGACACTTAAGAAAACCTCTCCCTAATTACTTCCACCCGAAGAACAACCCCTCATAAGAAGAGCGGGAAGCCGAAGAATTTTTTTTACATAAAAGGGGTTTTTTGCTCCCCTTGCCTTATCTTTTTTTACCCACTTCCCTGCAAAATAAGGGGCTGGGGATTAGGCTTTATATCTCATTCACGTTATCTGAAATCCACTGTAAATAAGGTTGAGAACCAGCCAAAATTGGGAGAGCAATAATTTCTGGTACTTCGTAAGAGTGCAATTCTCGAATCTTAGCTTCTAGGGTGGAAAAGTGCGCCAAATCTGTTTTAATTACCAGATGCCACTCTTGTTCTGAGTTAACTTTTCCTTGCCAGGTGTAGATGGAATGCACTGGCATCAAGCTAACACAAGCAGCAAGACGAGATTGTACTAAATTTTGGGCTATCTTTTCTGCTTCTTCCTGCGAAGATGCCGTTACTAATACTACACCGTAGCCAGTTGTAGCAAAATCCTTATCCATAATCTGCAATTTATGATTAGTTCGTGTAGGGACGCAACACCGTCGTGTCCCTACGTCGTCAAGTTTTTATCCAACCATTTGTTCCACTGCTTCTTCAAACGCTGTCATAGCCACAACGTTTGCTGAATAGACGGAGTTTAGTGTTTCTGATGGCAGTATAGCGCCGCTAAGTTTGGTACCTTCCAGGTTTGCTCCTACCAGTTTTGCTTCACTGAGATTTGCATCGCTAAAATCTGCTTTACTGAGAATCGTCCAGCTTAAATCTGCTCCCTCTAAACAAGCGTTTACCAAGTTAGCGCTCCTTAAGTCTGCTCCTTTGAGGTTAACTCCGCGCAGCATCGCTTCACTCAAATCAGCTGCTACCAAGTTGGAGCCTTCCAGGTTAGCGCCAGTCAGTTTGGCATCTCTGAGGTTGACTCCCTCTAAATCAACTCCACCCAAGTCTAATCCTTTCAAAAAAGCTCTACTTAAGTTAACGCTATTTAAAGATGCGCCATACAACTTCGCGCCAGTGAGTCTCGCTTCGCTTAAGTTTGCCCAGTTCAGGTTAACACCGCTTAAGTTTGATTCCCGCAAATTTATCCGTTGCAGATTCGCACCGCTCAAGTTTGCTCCCCATAGATTAGCTTCCCGCAGATTGGCGGCGCACAGATTTGCCCCACTGAGTTTAGCTCCAGGCAGTTTTGACTTCACCAGAAACGCCCCGCTAAGGTTAGCTTTGGTTAAATCTGCATCTACCAGTTTGCCTTCACTGAGTTTGACAAAGTTCAGCTCCGCCCAATTTAGGGAAGCCTTTGTCAGGTCTGACTTGGTTAAAAAAGCGCGACTAAGCTTGGCTCCTATTAGGTTAGCCCCTGTGAGATTTACCCCGATTAAAGTAACTCCCCGCAGGTCTGCTCCGCTGAGATCTACACCTGCAAAGTCTCTGTGTCCTGCTTCGTAAAGCCTGAGTAGGTGGCTCACTTCCATAGCGCGATCGCTCTCCCTGCTAATAAGGTTATATAAACTGTTTAAGAGACTAGAAATACCAGCTTTCATTGGCTCAATAGCCGCCTTTGTTTGTTGCTACCTTAATAGCTACAACTGCTTTTTCATCAAGCTTTACTCGTTGCTCAGTTAAGTCTTAATAATTATTTTACTCTCAGTGACTCCCTGCTTTATAAGGGTTAGTTGCATCACTTTACAAATATTTTCTTTAAGAAAGTTTAAAATCTTAATAGCTTAAGTTAATTTACTAATATAAATTGATGGCTCTAATTATTTTCAGTAAAAATACGGTAGTCAGTTAGGCTATAAGCGGTTCTAAATTTATTAATTAACTGCTTAATATGGGTTTTGGGGGATTGGAATAAAAAATCCCACCGAATCTATATGCAGCTATTTTTAATTGCCAGTCTGCAAGATTAATGCTCCAGCGATGCGTAAGCGGCGACAGAAGTTAGCTGACAACAAGCCAATGTAAGCGTCTTGCCGTAGGCAAGACGCTTACATTGGGCAGGTACAAACACTGGCTACCAGGCTGGCAGAAGCGTTAGAGAACAGCAATCATGTTGGAGAACGTGCCAGCTTTTCATAACTGCCCCTTACAAAGAGTAAACTTGACCATCAATCAGCAAGCGGGTAATTCCCTTAGCTTGCAGTTGAGAACAAGTTTTCTGAAGCATCTTGCCATCTGGAACCTTAATCACTCGTTGAGTGCGGTTAGAAAACCGTCTAGCTACCCGGTGATTGTCGAAAACTGGTAGCGTTCTCTGCTGAAACTCCTGGGGAGGAATTTGTCCCAGATCGCTGAACTCTTTGAGAGGACGAGAGATTAACTCTGCCGCACGGTCAACGACTAAATAGCAAATTTTGGGAAGCACCGCGTTGGACAGCGGTAAAACTTGAACTCCTTCGCGGTTTTCACCGCGTAACATTCCTCTTTGATGCCCAATCTTTGGCGTTGGCGGATCATCGTCCCAATCCTCGTCTTCGAGGTCTTCTAAATCTGCGTCCTCGTCGTCCTCGTCGTCCTCGTCGTCCTCGTCGTCTTCGTCGTCGTTGTTTAAAGCTCTCAGGTCTTCTAAGAGCATCTCTTCTATGACGCTGGCTTCGGCTTCGGCAGCGTAATTATCATCATCCAGGCGTTCGGCACCACCTGTCTGTGCTGAATCAACTGCCACCTCGAACAGTGGCTCGGACGATGTCCCAAGAAGCTCTGAGGAAGGAAGGTTTTCTTCATCCTCCGTACTGTCTATTGTCTCTAGCGAAGATTCCACTGACGAGCGCCTGCGACGTCGCCGTTCGGAGTTAAAGATTTCCGCAGAGGGTTCTTCAATTTTTTCGGTTTGTGCAAAGGTTTCTGGCAACGTCTCTTGTGGTTCGTCTTCCTCAGAGGCTGTTGGTTCCGAAACGCTGCTATGGCTACGAGTAGCCCGCTTTTGCTGGATCAGACCTTCATATTCCTTCTCGGACAGACGATTTTTCAGGAGGCGGCTAATTGTCGAGTTACTGACATCATAACGAGTAGCCAGGGTTGAGGTTGTCTCTCCTGGCTGTCGATATAGGTTAAGGATTTCGCGTTTATCTGATTCTGAGAGTTTTCTCACACTCATGCCACTTTTTAAGCACGTTTGCGTCCGCTGCGGCGAGAACGACTGGAGGTGTCAAATTCTAGAGCAGCACCGATGGCAAAAAGCACACCGCTGAAAACCCAGAACACTTCCAATAGTCCGCCACTTTGGTATTCATCGCCAATGTAAGTATCGGCGTATTTAAGCCACATATCGGCAACATAGTAGGAAAAAGCTGCTCCTGCTATCATCCTCCAAGATTGGGAAAAGCGTCCCCCCCAAAAGGCTAACAATACAGTTGCAGCAATAATCAAGAGGAAGATATCGATAACTACGTAGAAGATGTTTAAAAATCCCGCCAATGGTTCTAGTAGTTTTTCCACGGATATAACCCAGGCTGGGGGCGGTGCTGGCTCAGCAGTAGCAGCTAGAACCCCTGTAGCAGAGGCTTTACCTTGTGCTGATTTCGCGGTTTTGACTGCTGGTGCTTTGGTAGCAGGGTAGGTCGTGGGTGTGCCGTAGGCATTCGCTTTCTTAGCTAAATTCGCATTAGCCACTTGCGTTGAAGAAGTAGGTAGTGAGTCAACTGAAACTGCTGTTGACTGCTTGGGGGGGGCAAAGGAAAGCCAGAGTGCCAAGGCAATACCGACGAATGCGATCGCGCCCACAACTGCCCACTGCCAAATTTCTAGATTCAATCGTCTGGAGATCACCGCTAAAATCATGCCCCAGCCAAGAAACAGATAAGCAGGCACAAAAAACAAATCCCCAGGCGACACAATTGGTTCTTGATGTAAAACCAATTCCCAATAGCAAAACAACAAGTTTCCCAGGAAATAGCACAACATTCCCATACCGAATCCCAGCCAGACGTTACGCCCGCTGACAATCTGAGGAGAGCGCCAGTTTCTAAAACACAGCACTGCTGCGCCTAGATAAGCCACTTCTTCAAAAATGTAAGTTCCAATGGTGTACCACAGTGGACGATCTTCCCCTGGCGCTGAAATGCTAAACAGCAGAAAATACAGCAGTGCTAGTACCGCCCAGGCAATTCCAGCGATCACAATGGTTTGAACACCCAGTATGGATTGCCAAGTAGATGAATTTTCCGATGACTTTTCCAAAGAGCTGCTCATAAGTCCTCAAAAAAAAAAGGATGCACGCTTTTGTTTCGATGGCAAATACCATTTAAATGAATAATCGCCTAAAAAATCTCATCTCAGGAAGCGCAAGTGTCTCCCCTGGCAATGCTTTTCTCCGGTACATTACCTTAAACATTTTTCTTTAGCGCCACAGCTTACCAAGGGGAGATTGATTCAACCACTCAATAAACTGATTCAGCTCGCCTGGTTGCATATCTTGTAATGTATCCTTTACTCCCTGAGAAAAGTTCGTATTGCCAAAATACTCTTTACCCAGGCGATGAAGTTCTTGCAACAGAGTTATCAGATGATGTTCTTCCCAAGCGGGAATCTGAAGGCTAGTCAGCGGGTCCATCGTTAGCAAGTTTTTCACCGCTTGCGGCGAATCCGCTCCCGGAAAGTGCCACTGCCGGAAGACATCAGTAAGGTCTTTCTGAAATAATCCAGCTTGCCTATTTCCTAAGAGGTCTTCAATGTCTATGTAAACCGCCTGGAGTAGCAACAGGCAGGCTTGCGTTATAGGGGTAATTTTGAGATCGCTACCAGCATCAGTTGCTAGTTGCTCTAAGCGAATTTTGCCCCAAATACTATACCGATCTGGCTCTTCCAGCAAAACGCAGGCTTTGCCACGGTTATCGGTGAGGTCGCGCCAAAAGGCTCTGGCTTCTTCTGCTTGATTGGCAGCAAAGACACTTAGCAAGCGAAATGTCTGCCCCTGATAATTGAGAATTGGGATCTGTTGCTCCCGCTTGGGGTGCTGAATGCTTGAGATTTCAACATCCTGCCGTTTCAGAATAAACATGACACTGGCAAATGACTCCTGACATAGCCGGGGGTGCTGTGTCCCTTATAGGCGATCGCCGCGCAACGATCAAGGGCTACAGAGCGCTGGTAATGGTTTAGAATCCGGCAACGCTGCCTTGTGAGTCTGCTCGAAGAGCGATCGCCTTGACTAATACACTATCGTATCCAAGCATCTCTCGTATAATGGTTTCTAGTCTACATTGCTCTTATAGCTCAAAAGAGCCTCCTTACTTTATAAACCTTTGAAATTCCGGCTTGCTTTACAGCACTCAGCACAGATACAATTTTATATACTAAGATAGGAATTCTGTGGGTGCGTAACTCAGGTGGATAGAGTAGCTGCCTTCTAAGCAGCCTGCCGCAGGTTCGAGTCCTGCCGTACCCGTTGTAAATAATATCCCTCAAGCCCCGACTATACCTAAAAAACCAATATAGACATCCAGAAGTCACAAGTGGGGCTTCTGGATGTCTATTATTTTCAAAAACTAAAACCTTTATACTGTTTCTCCGTTAGGTGAAGTATGAAATATAATATATGGCGTTTCTGACGTTTCGGCCACCTTAGTAAGGAGATGGCATTAGCTTGTCCTTACAGATGTATAGCATCCAACCCTTGAATTGCTATACAGTCTATATTTTCTATTTTTAAAAGCCCGTGACGAGGATTGAACTCGTGACCTCACCCTTACCAAGGGTGTGCTCTACCACTGAGCCACACGGGCGAAAAAGGCAAAAGGCAAAATAAAATTTTTACTTTTTCCATTTTACCTGAATTGTGGTGGGCCGAGCTGGATTTGAACCAGCGTAGGCGTAGCCAGTGGATTTACAGTCCACCCCCATTAACCACTCGGGCATCGACCCATTTCGATCCACGATTAATAATCGTAGCACAGCTTTTTAGAAATTGAAAAGGGTTTTGGGCAAATTTGTTCTCCGATGTTGGGAATCGCACTTCTCCCAATCAGCTTCCACCGAAGCGCGGGATATTTCTCACAGTTATCGCCCGACTCGGAAAATCACTTTCATCATAAATCTCTCCCACTAACTCCTCCAGAATATCTTCCAGCGTGATCAGCCCCACCGTGCCACCATACTCATCCACCACAATCACAATGTGCAGGCGCTGTTGCAACATTTCCTTGAGCAGATTCGCAACTCGCTTCGTGTCTGGCACATACACAGGCGGATCCATCGCCTCTGTCACGAGTCCATTGTCAATCCCTTCTTTTCGCAATTGATTGAGCTGCTGGAGCGCCCGCTTCAGGTGAACAATTCCCACAATTTGATCCTTAGACTCCTCCTGCACGGGGATGCGGGAATATCCCGTCTCCAAACAAAGATTTACAAATTCCTGCAAAGTTGCCTCATGGGAGATAGTCCGCATCTCAATCCGGGGCTTGACGAGATCGTGGGCGCTGAGACTATCTAGCATCAGGGCTTTATTCAGCAGCTGGTGTTTATCCAAATCCAGTTTGCCCTTACCGCCCAAAATTTCAATCATCAGTTGGAGGTCTTTTAATGACTCTCCCTCCTGAACAGCACCTCTCTGAAACAGGCGAATCACACTCTGGGCAATAGTTTCAAACAGATAAATGATGGGTGCTAAAGCAATTGAAAGCAAGTATATCGGGCGAATGGAAAACTTAAAAACTGCCATCACATTGTTAACAGCCAGAGATTTCGGTGTAACTTCGCCAAAAATTAACACCAGAAAAGTGACAACAGCTGTGGCAATTCCTATACCCGCATTACCCAGCCAAAGGGCAAATAAATTACTGGTCAAAATCGCTGAAAAATTATTGACCAGGTTGTTGCCGACAAGGAGGGTAGTAATAAATCGAGCGCGGTTCTCTAGTACCAGCGAGAACATCCGGCTTAGGTCGCTCTGCTCTTTCATCAGCGCCCTGAGCTTAAGATTGTCCAGCGCCGTCAGAGCGGTTTCGGAACCGGAGAAAAAAGCCGAAAACAAAAGCATCAATCCCAAAACTGCGATATCGAGCCAAACACTTCCTAAAAGCGGACCGATATCAGAAGCAACCAGAATGTATGACCCAACAGGTAAAAAAATCACGGGAAGATAAAAAAGGCAAAAGACAAAAGCGCACCAAAGAAAGGGTGTAGAGACGATGAGCGCTCTCGCGATCGCGCCTTCCCGAAATCTTGGAGCAATATAGGCAAAAGGAAAAAGAAAAATTTTTAACTTTTACCTTTTAGCTTTTGCCTTTTAACTTTACATTAGCTCACCAGTTTCTTGTAGTGAGTGCAAGCGGCGGTAAATTCCTTCACTGCGTAGTAGTTCCGCATGGCTACCGACTTCTACAATTTGTCCTTGGTCGAGAACGACGATTTTATCTGCTTCTCGGACGGTGCTTAATCGGTGAGCGATGATGATTGTAGTGCGGGTGCCAAGGATGCTACGCATGGCAAGCTGAATTGAGCGCTCAGATTCGTAGTCGAGGCTGGAAGTCGCCTCGTCAAAGATTAAAACGTCAGGTTCCACTAGGAGCGCCCTGGCAATGCCTAAGCGCTGCCTCTGTCCCCCAGAAAGCCGCATTCCCCGCTCCCCGACAACGGTGTAGTAACCTTGCGGCAAATGCTCGATTACTTCGTCTACTCTGGCAATGCGACAGGCTTCCTGCACTTGCTCAAAGGTGGCTTTGGGGTTCCCGTAAGTGAGATTATCTAGCAAGGTGCCGTTGAAGATGTCTACTTCTTGGTGGACAATGGCTAACCGCCGCCGATAGCTGCTGACATCCAGGGTACGAATGTCTTGCCCATCCATTAAAATGCTTCCCTGTGTGGGTTCAAAGTACCGGAACAGCAGTTTAACTAAGGTAGATTTTCCCGATCCTGAACGACCTACTAGAGCTACAGTTTGATACGGTTCAATCAGTAGATTGATGTTTTGTAAAACTGGGCGGCTGGTGTCGTAGCCAAAAGTAAGATGGGAAAATTCGATTTTTCCGGTGAATTGATAGGATGTGGCAATCGCAGATGAATCTATGACCAAATCGCCAGCATCTGCTCCAGACGGATGCTGCATAAATTCGTGAAACCGCAGCATTGAGGCATAGCGACGCGCAAAAATCTCGGCTATGTTGGCGATTGGTTCCAATTCTGCATAAGCCATACTGGAAATGGTTAAAGTCGTCACGAAGTGACCAAGTGAAATCTGTCCCTTCAGTGCAGCGTTGAGAGTCAAACCTAGCACCATCAAAACACAAAATTGAATGATAGTCTTTTGCCAAGTGGCGAGTTTGATGTAACCGAGGTGAATGCGGTAATCAACTACTTTAAACTCGCGGTTTAAGCGTTGTCGTTGCCGTTTGATTTCTATGCCTTCAGTGGCAAATGCTTTGACTGTTTTGATGTTGGTGACGATTTCCGAGGTGCGGCTTTGGGTATTTTCCATGTATTTATCTAGCTGTCGTTCTTGTTGCATCAGGTGCTTTAAACCTCTGAGACTGAAGCTGAGGATAAACAGGAACGAAACTAGAAATATTAAAGCAATGCGCCACTCGATTAGCCAGATAATTCCAAATATACCCAGGACTCGGAATAGCTTGGGAATAAACTGTCCGGCAATTTCTGGGTAAGTCCAGGTGTGGTTTTCTAGCCCTTTAGCAACTCGTCCGGCAATACGTCCGGGGTTGTTTTCTTCATAAAATTCTAGGGGCAGAGTGAGAATTTTTTCTAGAGTTTTTTGGGCTTGATCTCGACGCGATCGCAAGGCTATATCCCAATGGAACCACCAACTCGTCCAAGTCTGAACCGGCGCTCTAACTACGGTGACAAGGAAGATTAAACCCATCAGTACGGATAGGGAAAAGAACTGATTTGCTGGTAAATTGGTAATATCGGCTGCGAATGCGATCGCATTCTGCAATGCTTTATCTAGCGGTTGATTGGACAGGACATTAAGAATCTGTCCGATGGCGTAAGGAACCGCTAGATCGATGATTTCAAAAATACTGGCTGCGGCAATACTAAAACACGCGATCGCCCAATATTTTCGGTAATAACCAAGAATATCCCGAATGCTGGCCATAATTCTTTAGTTGTGAAAAATTTTCACGAGAAATTTCAGAGTTAAGCTCACAAAAGCGACTCTGAAAAACTAATTAAAAGTTTTTTGGGTTAAATGTCGAAGTTACGCAATGTGCAAATCTAAAGGTTACTTTCCTATTAAAAAGGGAGATATGCCGCTTATTATATTCAGCTTATACTCCCCCGAATCCCCTTTTAAAAAGGGGCGAAGAAAGATTCTATCTTCCTAATCTTCCTTAAATAAGGAGGACAAGAAAGAATAAATTGCACTTCACGGGAATTTTATCCCTAAAACAGGGATGATTACAGGAACCTTGAAATAACCCGATGGCTTGAATTTATGACTTTATCAGCATCGGTAGTATCCTCACCTTGAAGATTACACGGCGTAGGCTGATTGAAGCGCCCACCAAATGAGGAAAGCAATACCGCCCAAAACCACCACCGATGAGATAGCGATCGCTGTTGGGCTATCAGCTCCCTTAAACTTCATAATTCCACGATTCAAGTCTGACATAGCGCGGCGATCCTCCTTCTCTCGAAGATTAGCAAATATTTGTAAAGTTTATCCTATCCATCACTAGGTTAGCGGGTGATGCCACACTCGTCTATCACCCAAATGGGTCATAAATGGGTTGGGCTAAGATGGAGGCGACTTTTCAGAGTTGGGACTTGGAGCTATAAAAATACTACTTACTACAGCGATCGGGGCAACGTACTATACAACCAGAACAAACTGGAGGAGGCAATCGCTTCTTCCCCTCAAGCTACTCAACTTGACCCTAATAATTCTCGTGCTTACAACAATCTACTAAGAAGCGATCGCTGCCTATCATCAAGCTTTAAGTTTACCAGATACGCTAGAAGCACCAGCTGCTTCGGTTCACAATAATTTGGGTCTAGGACTCCATCAGCAGGGAAAATTGACAGCAGCTATTGAGAAGTTTAAGCAAGCTGTTCAATTAAACCCTAATTATGTAGAAGCTAAAGATAATCTCAAAAAAACGCAGCAACAGCTCAAAAAGCAGAGATAAACTTATATTTTGCACCTCTAGAGTCTACAAAACATCACTCTAGCTCGCGCACCATCCGGGCTTTGTTTATCTAGCCACGACTTCAGTCGTTGGGCATATTAATAACAGCCTTTGTCGTTGAGGGGGATTATCCGTGAAAATTGCGCTGATTGTTTTGGCAGTTGTTGTGGGGTTGGTAGTGGCACTAGAAGTGGGATTGCGCCTGCTGTTTGGTTTTGGTAATCCCTTAGTTTACGTTGCCGATGAGCAGATTGGTTATTTATTAGCGCCGAATCAGCGGACTCGCAGGTTTGGCAACCGGATAGAAATAAATCAATATTCGATGCGAAGCCCAGAAATAACCGAAACTCGCCCAGAGTCTACCATGCGGGTGCTGCTGTTGGGAGATTCCATCGCTAATGGTGGCTGGTGGACGGATCAAACTCATACGCTTTCCGCAATGCTGACTAAGCTGTTGGAATCATCTATCGATAGTAATACTTTTAAACAGGTGGAAGTTCTCAACGCTTCAGCAAATTCCTGGTGTCCGCGCAATGAATTAGCTTACATCAAGCGATTTGGTACGTTTGACGCTCAGATAATTGTATTACTGATTAATACCGACGATTTATTCGGTACGGCTCCAACTTCGATCCCCGTCGGGCGCGATCGCTTCTACCCCAGCCAGAAACCGCCGCTTGGGATAATAGAAGCCTTCAGCCGCTACTTATTGCCATACAAGCCGCCCTCAGAGATGGCACAGGTGAACGCAGAATCAGGCGATCGCGTCGGATTTAATCTAGAAGCAATCCGAGAAATTAAGACAATCGCAGATCAAAAAGGTGCCAGCTTAATGCTTGCCATGACACCTCTAAAGCGAGAAATCGGCGAACCTGGCCCCCGCGATTATGAATTGGAAGCAAGAAAGCGCCTGATTGACTTGACAAAGGCGCAAAATATTGCTTACCTAGATTTTCTACCAATTTTCAACTCAAAACAGCAGCCCGAAACCCTGTACCGAGATCATATACACCTCAGCATCGAAGGAAATCAGCTGGTTAATCAAGAAATTGGGCGATCGTTGCCAATTAAAAATTAAAAATAGGGATTACTCAATTTTTAATTTTTAATTTGGCATTTTTAATTGTCTCAATAGGAAATCGCCACACTTGGAGAACTCAAACAACGATTCTCCCAGTCCGGTTCCTGCCAAACCTGACCATCGAGAGCCAACTGATCAATTAAACTTGCCAAACGCAGAGCCTTAAGCGCCTGTTCGCCACCTACGGAAGGTTGTTTACCACCCCGCACACAACTAACAAAATGCTCTAACTCCGCGTGCAGTGGCTCAATATTACTGGTATAAACCTTCTCAATTAACCCATCCTGCCGATAAAGCACCTGCCCATATTCCGTCATATAATTGGCGGTTGTTTGCCGATGAATCAGAATTTCATTATTGAGAAAATCTGCCTCAGTGAGGGAATTTTTGCAATGGGCAGCAATCCGGCGAATTTTGCGGTGTGTCACCTTACTGGCTGTTAACGTAGCCACAATACCATTAGCAAAGCCAAGGGTCGCAGTTACATAATCTAAATAACCAGAATCAGAAGCACGACTACCACTAGCTGTCAACTTAACCACTGGCGCAGCTGCCAGTTCCAGTAAAAGATCGATGTCATGGATCATCAAATCCAAAACCACAGAGACATCGTTAGCCCTTTGAGAATAGGGACTCATGCGATGAGCCTCTAGAGCCAGCAATTCTTCTGTTTTCAGCACTTTGCTGAGTTCTTGAAAAGCCGGGTTAAAACGCTCAATGTGTCCCACTTGTAGAATACAGTGAGAATCGGCTGCCGCATTTACCAGAGATTCAGCCTCGGCAATATTGGCAGCAATTGGCTTTTCAATCAAGACATGAATCCCTGCTTGCAGACAGGTCATTCCCACATCGTGATGCAGCCTTGTGGGAACAGCAATGCAAACGGCATCTACATATGGGATTAAGTCATGATAATCTTCAAAAAAGCGGACGCGATATTTACTTGCAGTGTCCAAACCCCGCTCAACATTAATATCTGCCACACCAATCAGTTCAACGTCTTTAAGGAGACTTAGAACGCGGGTGTGATGCTGCCCCATATTGCCAACTCCAATTACGCCAACGCGGATTGGTTGCGGCTGGTTGCGCTGTAAATGAGCCTCTGGGTATCTTCCTGATATGCTTTCTTGCACTCCTGTATGCTCCTCCACCACCTGTATATAGGTCAATTAGCAATAGTTACTTGCCTGAGACGATCCAGATGGTACCATAGTGCCTTCATTTGTGAAGAATTTCAAAGCTCTGTCTAAATTCATAAACTATAAGTCAGATTTTAACTTCTCTTTCATTGTGTTGAGGTTTGTAAATTTGATGCAGGCGGATGTGTCACTTTCTTTCCCGTCCATTTGGGGAGGAGTCGGTTGCTAGGACAGGACGGAGAGTCTGTCAAGATTCGGCAGGGTAGGCTCTGCGGTCTGTCATTAGTTGTCGGTTGTCAGTTGAAACTGACAAGATTAAGAACAGCAAGAAAATATGTTGACGGGGGATTGATAAGTGAAAGCGGTTGTTTTGTTGTCTGGGGGGTTGGACTCATCGACGGTGTTGTATCAGGCAAAGGCTGAGGGCTGCGAGTTGTACTCTCTGGCGTTTGATTACCAGCAGCGACATCAGCGCGAGTTAGAGTCAAGCCGGGCGATCGCTCGTTTAGCTGGTGTGGTAGAACATCAGGTAGTGACCTTTGATTTGCGTCTATGGGGCGGCTCTGCGCTCACAGACAGCGCCATTGAGGTGCCAGAAGGGCGATCGCTTGATGAGATGAATCAAAGTATCCCCGTCACCTATGTACCTGCTCGGAACACCATCTTTTTGAGCTTTGCTCTGGCTTATGCAGAAACCATTCAAGCCCAGCGAGTTTATATTGGTGTAAACGCTTTAGATTATTCCGGTTATCCAGATTGCCGTCCCGACTATATCCAGGCGATGCAAGAAGTATTTCGACTGGGAACAAAACAGGGACGAGAGGGAGAGCCAGTTACTATCATCACGCCCCTGATAGACCTCAAGAAAACGGAAATCATCCAGCTTGGAAATCAGCTGGGCGTACCTTGGGAGCAAACCTGGTCTTGCTATGTTGGTGGCGAGGTTGCTTGTGGTGTTTGCGATTCTTGCCGATTGCGTCTGGCTGCTTTTGCCGAATTGGGGCTAGAAGATCCGCTTCCCTATGGTGTGACGAGTTCCCAGACGCAATAACCGCAAGCTTTCTAGAAGATTTCTTGCTCCTCTACTCCCCTAATTTCTTTCTCCTGTACCTGTTTGCTAGCATGATCCCCATCTTCCTCTGCTTTCTCTGGCTCCTGCCGATGAATGCGAATTTGGTGCAGGCGTGGCCCCTCGGCAGAAACTACTGTTAGCTCAAGGTTGTCATAATGCAGAGTTTCGCCTTGGAGAGGAATTTTTTGATATTGATAGAGCAGGAAGCCGCCTAAAGTTTGATATTCATCAATTAAGGGGAAGTTGAGATCCAGAACTTCGTTGACTTCTTCTAAGTTCATCTGTGCTTGCACCAGAAAAGTTTGCTCATCAAGAATTTGCACAGTTAACTCTTCTGTATTCTCTGAGTTTGGCTCGGAGCCGATGATTTGAGCAATCAAATCTTCAATTGTCACTAATCCCGCGGTACCACCAAATTCATCTACAACGATGACCATTGCTAGGTGACTTCGCTGCATCACTGGTAATAGTTCGCTCAAAGGCTGACCTTCTTGCACAAATCGGGCGGGACGAATCCAAGGCTGAATCGGTGTATCGAGCTTCAGTTGACCTTTTGCTAAGGGTTCTGCTAACTCTTTGAAGTAAATAATGCCCCGAATATCGTCGAGGGATTCGCCAGTTACGGGATAGCGGGAGTGACCGGAGGTGGCAATTTCATCCAGCAGTGTTTGGAAGGTGGCATCATAGGGAATGGCTTCAATGCTGGTACGCGGAACCATCACTTCTTCTGCCAAGACTTCCCCAAATTCAAACACGTTGTTGAGGAGTTCTCGCGCCTCGGCTTCTAAACCAGTGGACTCGCGCTCGGTGGTGATAATCATTTGCAATTCTTCTGGCGTGACGCGAGTATACCAGCCTTGACCAGTGTACTGAATGCCGACCAGCCGCAAGAGCAAGCGAGTTGATTGGTTGAGAATCCAGATGAACGGGTTGAAGAAACGCGCGATCGCTCTTATTGGCAGTCCCAAAAATCTTGCCAGCTGTTCCGAGTAAAGCAGTGCTACGGATTTCGGAGACAACTCGCCTAAAACAATTTGCAGATAGGCGATGAGGAAGAAGGCGACTGGCAAAGAACAAGAATGCGCGATCGCCCGGTTTACTTCCTCTGACAGTGGCAAATGCGCGATCGCGCCCGACACTAAAACTGCCATTGTACTCTCGCCAATCCAGCCCAATGCCAAACTAGAGAGTGTGATACCTAGCTGAGTAGTAGATAACAGCTTTTCTATAGTGCGTTGCAGATTTTGGACGGTTCGCGCTTGGACATCCCCAGCTTCGACTAACTGGTTAATACGCGATCGCCGCACCGAAACCATCGAAAACTCAGCTGTGACAAAAAAACCATTGATTGCAATCAGCAGTAGCACCGATAACAATCTCAGCAGAATGTCTTGCCCGGTGAGTTGAGGAAAAACATTTACCTGCAAAATCACCAAAACGGGAGTAACCATCCGTAACGAGGGTATTAGGTATTGGGCAAGTGAAGCAGAATTAAAAATCCCAAATTAAAAGTTAAAAAGAAATTTTTAATTTTTAATTTCTTACTGCACCACGGGAATCCCAGACATTTTCAGCTGGAGTTTTTGATCGGGATAATCTGTCAGAGTCAGAGAAAGCTGCTTGGCATCTTCCAGTAAAGCCGAGGGAATACTCACTGTCCCAGAAAAGTTTTCCCCATTTGCAGGCAACTCACCTGGCAATCCTTCAGTCACAGCGCTCAAGGCACGACCCTGATCGTCCGTCACGTTCAAGAAACTATAGAGAAACCTCACAGCAGAACCAGACTCATTCTTTAAGCTTACATTCAGCAACAAAGAACCGGACTGTTGACGCGCCCCGCGCACCTCCAGCTTAACGCCCTTGTCCTGACTTGTAATCGGGAACTCCGGCTGGTTAGTTTGGGCCTCAGGAGTCTTAGTCTCGGTAGTAGGTTCGCGATCGCTCTTTACTTCCTCTTCCTTTTTTTCAGTCTTAGCGTTTTTGCCTTTCCCATTAACTTGTGAGTAGACATTATTCAAGATATCTGCCTCTCGCAACATTGCCACTCCTTCCTTGCCCAGAGTTGCCCGCTTGCTACCAGCCAGTTTATTGGTAGGACGCACATCCGGCTGCGTCACTCCTTTTAGGGCTTCATGCCCCACAGTAAACCCCCAGATCGCACTCACAAAGCCAGCGCCTAACATCATGGCAAGCAAAACTAACGTGAGGGCGACAGTTGCATTCAGTTTCATTGGTTGTTCAAGCTATAAAAATTGCCACAACAGCGACTTACTGCTATACATAGCTTCTAACTGACAGCAGTGGAACCTATGATAGCGAATCTGTCAATGCCACGCCGATAATTTATCTCATTTTTAGCAAACAGCGCTTATAATTTTATATCAGGAATAATAGTCTTTATTGGCGAACGAGTAGACGCAAACACTGTATCTGTAATACAATGGCACTCGAAGCCGCGTAAATCTCAGCAGATTAGCTAGTTTACTAGGCTTGTCCTAAAACAACATCGAGTATGTATCTTTGACTGATTCCGGAGGCAACAGAGTAATACTCGACACTTACACGTTTACTTTACGGCAGTTGGCCGAGCGGTTTAGGCAACGAACTCATAATTCGTGTTAGGCAGGTTCAACTCCTGCACTGCCGATTACAAATTTATATACCCTTGTCTAGCTTCCAATGGCAGTTAGGAAACAACAGGGCTATATTATTCTATTGGTTTACTTAAGAAACTAAGGCGGTCAATACAAAGCTGCCCAGAGGTTTTACCCTGCTTATTATATATGCCAACCCACAGACAGTTATTTGTTGCTCCAGCTTTCTAGCATCTTCTCTAACTCGGCAATATTTACTGATTTTATTGGTTAGACAAATCACATCACAAAGCTCTTTATTTCTCAGCGATAAATTCGCTTTGGGTGTATTTAATAAAAATAGTCCTGAGTCTCTAAAATACTCGGGACTATTTTTATACCTTTACCGTTTTTAACGAAAAGGCTGTCTTTCAAACACAAATTCACTACCTGTTACCCTAGTGCCACTAACATTGACGTTGACAGTGGGGCTTTGCAAAATCGAAGTATTGAAGGGATTAGGTAAATCTGGAGTGCGAATTATTGGATCGCTAGAAACCTGTTGTTCAAGCAGTTCTCGGTAGAGAATGCTAATTCTCTGAGCATCGCGAGCGATTTCTAGATCAGGATAAGATGCTCGATCTATGCCCCCAACTCCAAATATGAGGTTGAATTGCCTGCGGGTGCTATTATTTTCAAAAAAAGTTTGAGAGTCTTCAAAAAAGGCTCGCTCCACAACATCTGGAATGCCAAGGGTGAAAGGGCTAACAGGTACTCCTACTGGGCTGATAGTGGTTCTTTGTGCGATCGCGCTCTCGGCAATTACACTCGAAGCGGCAGCGAGAACCAACACACCGATTAAATTAGTAAAGCGCATTCCCATATCATTCCTCCACCACTTTTACTCAATCATACCTAGTCTTTAAGTTTAAGATAATTGATGGTCAAATTTTCATAGTTCCACTACTTCTGTGTCCAAGTGATGAGCAACGAAATCCTCCCTCAGACCGATTTAACTTTTTTACCTGCCACTGCCGATTTAACAACGCTGCGCCAGTATCTGCTGGATTTATTTTGCCGTCTAGCTTATAAAGAGGGGGACTTTGTTCTATCTTCCGGACAGCGCAGTTCTTACTACATTAACGGCAAGCAGGTGACACTGCACCCAGAAGGAGCCTTGGCAATTGGTCGTATTTTATTATCGCTGCTGCCAATGGATACTCAGGCAGTTGCGGGCTTGACATTGGGAGCCGATCCCATTGTGACGGCAGTAAGCGTAATTTCCGCTTATGAGAAGCGAGGTTTGCCAGCTCTGATTATCCGCAAAGAGGCGAAGGGACACGGTACAAAAGCATACATTGAAGGGCCGGATCTTCCCACTGGTGCGAAAGTCGTAGTTTTAGAAGATGTGGTTACGACTGGACAATCTGCCCTAAAGGCAGTTGAGCGTCTGCGAGATGCGGGTTACAGTGTAGACGAAGTAATTTCTCTAGTAGATAGACAACAAGGCGGTGCCGAGTTATACCAGTCTGAAGGGCTGAAGTTTCAGGCTGTGTTTACAATTGAGGATCTTCAACAGCAATATTCTCAAATCAAATAGCGTTTTAAAAACGCAAAGGTACGCAAAGTAATTATCGCTCTGCGTACCTTTGCGTTTTAAATAACTAGCTTTGCGTCACGGGTTCTTTTGCCAAAAACTTCTCCAGTTCTGTCAAAGCATCGGCATCAACCTTAGTCTGCATCGGGCAGAATTTGGGGCCACACATCGAGCAGAATTCAGCAGTTTTGTAAATATCTGCTGGCAAAGTTTCGTCGTGATATTCTTTCGCGCGTTCTGGGTCGAGGGATAATTCAAACTGGCGGTTCCAGTCGAAGTTATAACGAGCCTGGGAGAGTTGGTCATCTCTGTCTCGCGCCCCCGGACGATGCCGTGCAATATCGGCAGCGTGAGCCGCAATTTTGTAGGCAATCAGTCCGTTACGCACGTCTTCGGCATTCGGCAGTCCTAAGTGTTCTTTGGGTGTGACGTAGCACAGCATTGCCGTACCGTACCAGCCAGCCATCGCCGCACCAATAGCAGAGGTAATGTGGTCGTAACCGGGTGCAATGTCCGTCACCAATGGCCCCAGCACATAGAAGGGAGCTTCTGAACACTCTTCCATCTGCTTTTTGACATTAAACTCGATTTGATCCATCGGGACGTGTCCAGGCCCTTCTACCATCACCTGCACGTTGTGTTCCCAAGCTTTGCGAGTCAATTGTCCCAGTGTCTTGAGTTCAGCCAACTGCGCGGCATCTGAGGCATCATGCTGACAACCGGGACGGAGGGAATCTCCTAGGCTGAAAGACACATCGTATTTTTTGAAGATTTCGATAATGTCTTGGAAGTGGGTATAAAGCGGGTTTTGCTTGTGGTGGTGCAGCATCCACCGTGCCAGAATGCCGCCACCGCGTGAGACAATTCCCGTGATGCGATCGCGCACTAAAGGCAAATGCTCAATTAAAATTCCGGCGTGGATGGTTTGATAATCGACACCCTGCTGGGCGTGTTTCTCGATGACATGGAGAAAGTCATCGGGGGTAAGCTTTTCAATTGTGCCGTGGACGCTTTCTAAAGCTTGGTACACAGGAACAGTTCCAATTGGCACAGGTGAGGCGTTGATAATTGCCGTGCGAATTTGATCCAAGTTACCGCCGCCTGTGGACAAGTCCATTACGGTATCGGCACCATATTTCACCGCCAGCTTCAGCTTATCGACTTCTTCATCCAGATTGGAAGAGTTGGGGGAGGCTCCGATATTGGCATTCACCTTACACTTAGAGGCGATACCAATAGCCATCGGTTCTAGGTTGGTGTGGTTGATGTTGGCTGGGATAATCATTCGTCCCCGCGCCACTTCGTCCCGAATTAGCTCAACTGGGAGATTTTCCTGCTGTGCCACATACTGCATTTCTTCAGTAATGACACTCTGACGAGCATAGTGCATTTGAGTGACATTGCTCTGCCCGTGACGCTTGGCGACCCATTCTGTCCGCATATTGATTTCCTCTATTAACAGCTTCCCTCCGCTGGTATTACCCAGTCTCAGGTTCTAAGGGACTATCTCAGCCTGGTTATTTCAGGCACCCCTAGCTATGGTTGTTGATTGTACCACTTAGGTCTGGTGAAGACTGTTTGGTTGCAAAAACTTGATGTTTTGTATCACTCTGTGAGGTGGCAGATGTCTTAGCTTGACGGGAATAGCTGAGAAACTTTGACTGGTGTGATAATAGAAATTAATATCTGGACTGACCGCACTGGGTTGTCCTAACAACAATATTGCTTTGTGAAAATGCGTTTCTGTAATTACGAAGACAGAGGGATTGAAAGGTTTTAATTATGATTTTTACATGAAAAGTTACTTTAAACAAAATTTATTTGACATATAGTTACGTGCGGTTAATAATTGTCCAAAATTGTCCAAAGAAGCTCATAAGTATAATACAAATAGATTATTTTTAAATAAAAACAAGTATAAATGATTAAAAAATTAAAGATGGAAGTGTATATCAATTATACTTATCTCTGGCACTTCTAAATAATTCGTGAATACGAGATACCCGACTTCTCTGAGAAGTCGGGTATCTGAAGGACTAGATATAGCGGTTCTTATGCGAGTGAGGTACGGCAAAATGCAGTATTATCAAGCTTTTGAGTTTTGAGAATATACCTCACATAAGCGAGAACCGCTATAACAACTCGAATAATATTGCTATATTTCGATATCTGAGAACCAGTAATATGAAAAAAAGTCCGCTAAGATACCCTGGAGGAAAATCCAGGGTTTTTGAAAAAATAATATATCATATTCCTCTAGATATTGAGGAATTTAGAGAACCATTTGTCGGGGGTGGTTCGGTTTTTTTAGGCTTTAAGCAAACACATCACCCTTTTCCGATACGGTACTGGATAAATGATTTAAATTATGACTTATACTGCTTTTGGAAAAATGCTAAAGACAAAATTGAAGAATTAGTAGATGCAATTATGCAGTTTCGCCAAAAGTATGCGAATGGTAGAGATTTATACGCTTATTTTACAGATCAAACCAATGTCTACAGTGAATTTGATAGAGCGGTTCGCTTTTTCATCATGAATCGTATCACTTTTTCTGGAGTAGTTGACTCAGGGGGCTATTCTCAAAAAGCTTTTGAACAGCGGTTTACTGAATCTTCTATTGAAAGGCTGAGACAAATTTCTCCCCATTTATCAGAAGTTAAGGTCACGCATGGGGATTATGAAAAATTGTTGTTTGAAGATGGAGGAAATGTTTTTTTATTTTTCGATCCCCCATACTGGAAAGCGACAAAATCGAAGCTATATGGAGTGAAAGGAGACTTACATACTTCATTCGATCACGAACGATTTGCAGCTAATTTGCAAAAATGCAACTACAGGTGGTTAATTACATACGATGACTCACCAAAAATTAGGGATCTATTCAGCTTTGCTAAGATAACCGAGTGGGAGTTACAGTATGGAATGAATAATTACCAAAAAGATTTTGCAGCTAAAGGAAAGGAATTATTTATAAAAAATTATTAGTTATCTGTACTTAGGTTAACAGCCTAGCAACCTGTATCTAAAGTTAATATACTAATAAAAACAAAAATTAGATAAAGCCGCTAAAGATGCAAGCAGTAAAGCGTATAAATAGTTAGAAAATAAGAACTAGACTACAAGTTTAAGCGATCGCTTTTGGTGAGGTTTGGAATACGCAGAGAGTAGCCTAGTAATTACCAAGCTGCAAGAACATCACAGCAAGCAGATTGTTCGCAATACTTTCTAATTAGGGCTTTGGCATTCTCGCGTCTTTCTCCTGTGAATAAATTGAAAACTATTTCTTCATCTTTAGAATAAAGATGCAATAATCCAAAATTTTTTACCCGTGAATAAAGTAAGGGAACGCCTGCAATAGCTAGTAAAGCCGCCTTCTTTCTATCACGCTCTTTTGCTTCAGGAGAGTCGTGATATTGGGATTGAAACTCTACAACCAAACAAGGTTTGAAATCATAGTCTGTTATTAAAGCATCAACGCTGGAGCTAAAGAAAAATTTTCTTAATTGCCAATCTAGACTACTATCGAGTTCGCAGAATTGGCATAAGCTTACCTGTGTATGGATTTTATAATTTACTTCTATACAGGTTTGCAAAAACTCCAGCATTCTTTCTTCATAAGGATTAATAAGCCTTTTTGATTTTACAGACATTACGGTTGCTCCATTAAGATTTTCGCAAAATAACCAATAAACTCTATAAGGACTTCACTGGACGTTATAGATGCCTGCCAAGTATAGGGAAAAAGTTTATCTTCACTGAGCATCAGGTAACTGCTATTGTCACTCACGGCTTCAATCCGAACTTCATCCCTAGGAATAATTTCGCTGTCGGGAATGACAGTGCAAAAACCATAAAGACCCTCGTCAACCATTTCACATCTATTAAGACTAACCGTGCCTATTGTCTTTTCTTGAACTTGCATTACATCCCAGTATTCAACAGGAAGTGAGTTCAAGAAGATATCTTTCTTACTAGGTAGAACCCAGATTCTTCCTACTGGTGAAAGAGTAACACCTGCATCGTCTGTAATGTCTACCCAATAACCTACTTCTAGAATATGTCCCTCTAAAACATCTTTAGGAATAGATATACATAAACCCTCTTTGCGTTGGGCTAAAACAAGTTGATAACGTTTAGCTCCTTTTGCTGGATTTTTGAGTCTATACCCTAGGTATTGAGAGGCTTGACTTACTTTAAACTTTTCGTTGAAACCAAGTTGATTTAGCAGATTGGTGGCTAAGGACATCAAATCTTCTCCACCTTGAATCACCTGGATATTTGTTGAAACCAGGCGGGGGACGCCGTTTTCTACCTCAAATCGTTGGATGACATCATAAACAATCTTTGACATTGGCTACCTCCCAAAAACCTTATCTAAGGTTCATGGAATCAGCTTAACCCCGTTTTCGATTTTTGCCAAGAGTCTTGTATAAGAATTTTAGATTTCGCCTGAGAGAGCTAATCGCCCTGACGGCTGAAGTCGCAGCTACACAAACGAAGCCTACCTACGCAGGTTTAGATGAGTCTACATACAACTTTTTTCGTCCTGTATCCACTGGCTTACTACCTGCGGTAACTCAAACGCGATCGCGTTTAAGTCAGATTTGGAGTATGCAGTGTGATCGCGCTCACTTATGCACAAGTTAGGAATTTGGGGAAATGCGATCGCGTCGCCTTCGGTAGCAATCACACTTCATCAGGATTAATTCCCATCTGGCGTAAACGTTCTGCTAATCTTTCAGCGCGAAGGCGTTCTTGTTCAGTCCGAAGGCGTTCTTGTTCAAGTTGCTCATCGCTACTCAGCAAGAGATTTCCTTGTGCATCCCACCAACGTAACCAAGGCGCTTCCATATTTCCATATTGTCCTTGCCAGATGCCTAACTCAACGCCCATCGCAGAAATTGGATAGCGATCGCGCTCATTTGCTTTCATGAGTTCATAGCGACCTTCTACCAGATGATACACTTCCACGGAGGCTTTTTTTACCTCATAAATGCCATAGAAAGGGACGCGAATCGCCTGTTCGTATACCCAAAATTTGCCAGTAATGGGTGTATTGTCTCGTTCTTCGGAACCATCCCCAGAGACAAATTCCAGCACTATTAATGGTGCAATATATTCCTGCCATAAGACGTAAGAACGACGAAACTTATCGTTCAGCATCGGCGGTACATTAGGAACGTAAAACCAATCTGGTGCTTCTGCGCCTCTTTCTGGAGGTTCGGTGATGCGCCAATATATGCCACAATCTTGACCGATAGCGTATTGATTATCGGAATGAAGTTGCTGCAATATAGGTCTAATAGAGTCAGTTAGTAGGATGCTTTGAGGATGTTCTTGGAAGTTTTTCACGAAAGTACCGTCCGAGTCGGGTAACTCGGTGTGATCTGGAAGATGGGTAATGTCTAGTTCGGGGGAGTTGGCAAGAGTCATAGAACTGCGGCTTTTGAAGGGAATTATATCTATTTTAGGTTTGGGTGGGAGAGCGATCGCATCCAAAAAAAGCAGGATAAATTTCAATTTATCCTGCTTCCGATTCTGGTGGTGATGCCTCTAAAGATGCCAATTTTGCCTTTCTTGATTGCCTCATTGATTCCCCGACTGTGACATTGAGTTGGTCGCCGATTAAAAGTACCAAAGAACTCATATAAAGCCATAGCATTAAAACAATAACAGCACCCACTGCACCGTAAGCTTTGTTGTAATTGCCAAAATTGGACACATAAAGCCGGAACAAAGCTGATATGATAGCCCAAGATACTGCCGCCACTATTGCGCCCGGCATAATTGGCGTTCCTTTAATCCAACGGCTGGGGCCATAACGATAAATAAAAGCAAAAGCTGAGGCGACGATTATAAGCGCCATAGGCCAGCTAAAAAGCCGCCAAATGGCAAGCAATCCTGTCCCTAAAAAGCCACTTTGATAGGCGATGATTCGCACAATTAAGTCGCTGATAAATACGAGAAAGGAAGCTGTAATTAATAGTAGAATTGTGCCAATTGTTAGTCCCAGAGAAATTAACTTGGCTTTCCAAAAGGGTCGAGTTTGCTCAGGGGGAATTTGATGAATTTGATCCAGGGCGTTCATAGCGGCACTTAAGGCCCCAGAGGAAGCCCAAATTGCGGCAAAGAAGCTGATGGAAAACAGCCCTTGATTTCTAGAGTGGCTAATTTCTTGGACAAAACCTTCAATTAGAAAAAGAACTTCTTTAGGGGCAACCTCACTTAATTGACTAGCCAGTTGGTCAAAGGTGGATGTTGAAAATTCAAACAGCCCGATGGCGGTTAGGATAGCCAAGATAGCAGGAAACAGAGCTAACATGGCGTTGTATGCCATTTCTGCTGAGTGACCCGTTAACCGCCTTTGGGCTACCCGCTGGAAGGTTTTCTTTATGGTTGCCCAGCCCAGATGTCGAAAGAAACGGAAAAAGCGCAGCGATCGCATTATTTTGGTTTTGGCTACAACGTTTCCTATAATGTGCCAAATCAATCGCCAAGGTTACAGGGATCGGGTGAAATTATCCATAATGTTTTATTAGGATTGGACAAATTTTGCAGAATCGATCGTTGCAACGGATGAGGAGCTGTTTTTAATGAGCCACGAGGTATCGCAGTGGTTGAGTGAAATTAAGGCGCTAAAACAGCAAATAGTAGAGTTAGAGCGCGATCGCGATGCGGCGCTAGAAAGTGCTGCTTCCTGGCGGCAGCTGTACGCGACAGAAGCGCAGCAACGCCGAACTGAGGCACGTCTTGCTCAGCAACAGATTAAAAAGCTCACAAGCCAACTACAGCAAATCCAAAGTTTGCCGCAACCTAAGGCGGACGATCCTGGTGCTGTGGCGGCGATTGTAGAGGAAGTGGAACAACTGCAAAACTTTGAGGAATTGAAAACGAAACTGATGGAGGCGATGGTTGAGCGCGATCGCCTTGCAATCGACTTAAAATCTGAACAGGCAAGTCATGCTCAAACTCGTAAAACTCTCACTACGGCTATCGGGGATACCTTAGATAGGCTTAGCCGCGAACGCATGACTCGCCAAGAAAGTCCAGCGTCAGGAGTCAATGGTCAGTGGAAAAGTAAACAACCACCAACAACTGACAACTAACAGGTGTATAGCCTGTCATTGGTAGGACAGGCTATACCAACTGACATTGTTTAAAATCCCATTGCCTGAGCCACTGCTGCTACTTCTGGCTCGATTCCCTGCTTAAATGAATTTTGGCAGTGTTTAATCGCCGTATCTGGGTCTTTAAGGCCGTTGCCTGTGAGGACGCACACTACGGTAGCGCCCGGAGGAACTTGGTCTTTCACCTTTAGAAGTCCGGCGACGGAAGCAGCGCTGGCGGGTTCGCAGAAAATACCTTCTTGTGATGCCAACATACGATAAGCATCCAAAATTTCTTCGTCTGTCACTGCTGCGAATTGCCCAAGGCTTGCTTGTTGAGTCGCGATCGCTTTCTCCCAGTTGGCCGGGTTGCCGATCCTAATTGCTGTTGCCAAGGTTTCTGGATTCGTCACTACCTTCCCCGTAACTAGAGGAGACGCGCCAGATGCTTGAAATCCCATCATTCGAGGCAAGCGATCGCATTTCCCGTCTTGATGGTATTGACAAAAACCCATCCAATATGCAGTTATATTCCCTGCATTACCTACGGGAATGCAGAGCCAATCAGGGGCATTTCCCAAAACTTCTACAATTTCAAAAGCCGCCGTTTTCTGTCCTTCCAAACGGTACGGGTTCACCGAGTTTACCAGAGTGACTGGATAACTCTGTGCCATTTCGCGAACAATTTCCAGCGCTTGGTCAAAATTTCCCTTAATCGCCAGAACTTCCGCTCCATACAGCAAAGCCTGGGCTAATTTGCCCAAGGCTACATACCCATCCGGAATGAGTACAAATGCCCTCATACCGCCGCGACGGGCGTAGGCTGCTGCTGCTGCTGAAGTATTACCAGTACTGGCACAAATTACAGCTTTTGCCCCGGCTTCCTTCGCCTTGGAAATCGCCATTGTCATCCCCCGGTCTTTAAAGCTACCAGTGGGGTTGAGACCATCGTATTTTACAAAAACTCGTACCTGTTTCCCGATAATTTGCGCGATCGCGGGAACGGGAATCAGCGGAGTATTGCCTTCCAGCAGCGTCACCACTGGCGTTGTTTGTGTCACAGGCAGATATTGCCGATACGCCTCAATTAGTCCAGGCCAACTGGGGCGTTCAGGGGTGCCGTTAACGGCAGGGAAATTAGTCGCAGATACAGTTACCACAGCAATCAATCGATTTTTGATTTTTGATTTTGGATTGATCCTATAGCTAAAGCTATGGGCTTGGAGATTTTAGATTTTACATTTACGATTTGTGACCTAGTTAAAGGTTTCTACCGATGTTCTTTCCGATCCAAAATCATCGGAGGCGGAGATTCTGGAACCTCCGCAAAATCCAAAATCGGTTTGGTCAGAGAGGGGTTGAGGGGACAATTATTGCTAGTCCCCAATCCCTAATCCCTACTTAATTCCGAATTCCTTCTGGCTTCGGGCTTCTGACCTCTGTATCCTGACTTTTTACTTCTGGTTTGGGGCGCTTGACCAGCTTTGGCTTGGAACCTTGACGGTCGTCCAGTGGCATTTCTGCCTCATTTGACAGCCAAGAAGGACGAGTCTGATCGTAAACAATTTGCAGTGCTGCTGCTGCGATCGCATGAGCGTCGTATTCTTCACTTAGCTGCGCTACCACTGGCAAGAAGGAAGCCATGCGTTCGCCGCTCAATACTTCCCGTACCTGAGCTTGCAGTTTTTCCAAACGCCGCCCTTCAATCTCCGCCCGTGTGGGAATCGGGACAATTTTCAGGGTTTGGCGGACTTTCCGCTCAATTAGCACCAGCTTGCGCCGATCCATTGGCTGAATCAAAGAAATAGCTGTTCCGCCATTACCAGCGCGACCAGTACGGCCGATCCGGTGGATGTAGCTTTCCACGCTATCGGGTAGATCGTAGTTAATTACGTGGCTCAGGTGGTCAACGTCTAAACCGCGTGCGGCAATATCTGTTGCCACCACCCAGCGCACCTGATGTTGCCGGAACCGCATTAACAGACGCTCCCGTGCTTGTTGGTTCAGGTCGCCGTGGTACTCGTCTACACTGTGCCCAGCGGCTTGTAGCTGGTTGGTGAGTTCTGCTGCGGTGCGTCGCGTCCGCACGAAGATCAAAGCAGATTCGGGATCTTCTAGTTCTAGGATGGGCAACAAGGCTCTGGATTTTGACCAGCCACGCGGCACCATGTAAACTACTTGGTTAATTCGCGCTGGAGCTGCTTTGGGTTGCTCAACTGTGAGCATAATAGGCGATCGCAGGAATTTAGCGATCAGCTTCTGAATTGTGGGAGGCATTGTGGCAGAGAAAAATGCCGTTTGCCTTTCCGATGGAACTTGCTTGAGGATGGTTTCTACATCATCAATAAAGCCCATGCTCAGCATTTCATCGGCTTCATCCAAAACCAAAAAGTTGACTTGATCCAGCTTGAGGTCGCCTCGATTTAGCAAGTCGATCACCCGTCCTGGTGTCCCCACCACAACTTGCACGCCCTTTCTCAGGGACTGGATCTGTCGGTCAATCGATTGACCACCATATACTGTTAGCACTCCCAAGCGGCGCTCGCTTGTGAAGGTGCGAATTGCTTGCGAGACTTGCTGCGCCAGCTCTCGCGTCGGTGTCAAAATTAAAGCTTGAACTGCGGGATTTTTGATATCTACCCGCTCCAAAATCGGCAGCGAAAAAGCAGCTGTTTTACCAGTTCCGGTTTGTGATTGTCCCACCACATCCCGGCCTGCCAGCATCTGCGGAATCGCTTGTATTTGAATTTGCGTGGGCTCAGTGAAGCCTAGTTTTTCCAGCTGCTGAACGCGGGCTTCTGAGAGTCCCAAGCTTGTGAACGAAAGGGTCATAGTTGTTTGTTCTTAAGTTAGTACAGTGTGCAATTTCGCCGTGAAAGCGATTGTTAGCAAAGCGCCTGAATAATAGAGATAGCGGCGCGTAAGAGCAGTATGAAGTTTGAAGTATAAAACTATCTTTTATCTTTATGCTTCAGCCTTCATTTTTTAGCATGAGAGCTTTTATTCTTGATCCTTGAGCCTTCAGGATTGAGCGAAAGCGACATGACCATATAAGTCGTAGATGTCAGCGTCTGTAATTTCTACAGATACTATCGATCCCAGAGGAGCATCGCCTTCAACGTACACTAATCCATCCACCTCCGGGGAAAACCGGGTCGATCGACCAATTAGTTCGCCTGTTTCTGGATGTTCTTGCTCGATCAAAACATCCACCACCTTACCCACTTGGGCTTGATTTTTCTTCAAGGATATCGGCTGTTGGACTTCCATCAGAGCATCCCGACGTGCCTCCATCACCTCTTGAGAGACTTGAGAGGGCAAGTTGTACGCTGGGGTTCCTTCCTCTGGTGAGAAAGTAAATACACCTACATGGTCAAACTCATGCCGTCCGACGAACCCCAGCAGATGTTCAAAATGTTCATCTGTTTCGCCTGGGAATCCGACAATGAACGTTGTCCGCAGCACAGCATCGGGAAGCGCTGTTTTAATCCGGTCAATGATTTGGTCATTCACCTGTCCTTGCCAAGGTCGGTTCATGGCGCGGAGGATGTCCGGATGAGAGTGCTGTAAGGGTAAATCTAGATAAGGCAATACGTTAGGTGTCTCCTGAATTGCTTCTATCACCTGGGGCGTTAGACCAGTGGGATAGGCATAGTGCATCCGAATCCAAGGAATGTCCACTTTCCCTAGTTCCCGCAGGAGTTGAGCCAGTTTTGGCTCTTTGTAAATATCCAGACCGTAGTTTGTGGTGATCTGTGATATAAGAATTAACTCCTGTACGCCTTCAGCAGCTAGCTGTTGGGCTTCGGCAACGATGGATTCAATCGAGCGCGATCGCTGATTTCCTCTGAGATGAGGAATTATGCAAAACGCACAGCGGTAATCACATCCTTCCGCTACCCGCAGGTACGCGACACCTTCTGATGTCGTGCGGTAGCGAGGTGTCGTTTCATCGGCAATGTAGGTCGGCTCAGATGAAACCTGTTTGACCCTCTCGCCGTCTTCAACTCTTTGAATCACATCGACGATTTTCTGATAATCGCCGCTGCCCACGACTGCAACCGCTTCTGGTAATTCCTCCAGCAGTTGCTCTTGGAAATGCTGCGCCATGCAGCCTGCGATCACAATTTTTTTATTCGCTTCCGCCAGTTCTACCAAGGTGCGGACTGACTCTGCCCTTGCTGCTTCAATAAAACTGCATGTATTTACTATAACATAATCTGCTAATTCTTCGTTGCTATCTACCTGATAGCCTGCC
Organism: Trichocoleus sp. FACHB-6; assembly: GCF_014695815.1. Taxonomy (NCBI): domain Bacteria; kingdom Bacillati; phylum Cyanobacteriota; class Cyanophyceae; order Leptolyngbyales; family Trichocoleusaceae; genus Trichocoleus; species Trichocoleus sp. FACHB-6. The sequence continues at coordinate 104,263 of NZ_JACJOY010000097.1, read as the reverse complement.
TGTACCAGCAGGCCCAGCATATGTTCGGTATCTATTCGGTTTTTTTCACAGCCCAAGTGGGATATCGCAATTGTTGGCTTATTGCCCATGCCGTTTGTAAGAAAGTTGTAGGAAAAAATTTGTTAGTTCGCTGAGGCTAAAATATTGTAACTTAATTTAACGCACAGCGGTGTACTACCTAGCCAAGTGTGCCAGACTGGGAGGAAAAACGCAGATCGTGGAAATGCAATTAGCCTTGGTGAGAAAGTAGCTTGATTTGCTTTCCCCAAGGGGTCAACTGGGATGCAATAGCTTGTCCTAGAGCCGATTCTAGTTGAAACCCTGCCTTGTGGACAAGGGTAGAGATTTTAAAAGAATGCCCCCAAGAGCCTTACTTTCAATCGATGCTCCAAAAGTCTACTAGCCACTGGCGATCAAAAATGATCAAGGGGTAGACCCGCTTAAACAGATAAAATTCTATAGAGGCATCATCCGAGGTGCGATTCATTTCACTACTATTTTTGCAGACGCTGGAGGTTAGCCTACAGGTGTGGCAAAAATTCGTCGGTGTTTTCAGGTAGACAAGTGGACTTAAATCAAATCTTCAAGACACCGAACCCAATTATTGGCGTGGTTCATCTTCTGCCGCTGCCGACATCTCCCCGCTGGGGGGGAAGCCTGAAAGCGGTTATCGATCGGGCTGAGCAAGAAGCGACAGCGCTTAGTGCTGGCGGCGTAAACGGCATTATTGTAGAAAATTTTTTTGATGCCCCTTTTACGAAAAACCAGGTAGATCCAGCTGTTGTCAGTGCAATGACCCTGATTGTGCAGCGGCTGATGAATTTGGTAACACTACCAGTGGGGATCAATGTGTTACGCAATGATGCTCATAGCGCGATCGCGATCGCATCCTGCGTCCAAGCCCACTTTATCCGGGTCAATGTCCTCACAGGCGTGATGGCAACCGACCAAGGACTGATCGAGGGAGAGGCGCATCAACTGCTGCGCTACCGTCGAGAACTAGGCAGCAATGTCAAAATTTTGGCAGACGTTTTGGTAAAACATGGTCGCCCATTGGGTTCCCCGAATCTAACAACAGCCGTACAAGAGACAATCGAGCGAGGGTTAGCAGATGGTGTTATCCTCAGCGGTTGGGCGACAGGCAGCCCGCCCACTCTCGAAGACTTGGAACTGGCAAGCGCCGCAGCCAACGGCACGCCAGTATTTATTGGCAGTGGAGCCAGCTGGGAAAATATTTCGACGCTGATGCAAGCAGCTGACGGCGTAATAGTTTCCAGTTCTCTCAAGCGCCACGGGCGAATTGAGCAGCCGATTGACCCGATTCGCGTTAGCCAATTTGTGGAAGCAACCCGACGCAGCGTTCCAGCAAAATCGGAACAAAAGTCAGTTTCCTCTGTCAGTTTGTAGTTGTTAGTTGTGAAATCAATTGTTAGTTTTTAGTTGTGTATTAACCCGAAAAACAACAACTAAAACTTTTTACGTCTTAATACCTCAGCTTGCGCTTACAGTCCTCATACCGCATTACTGATATGAGTCGCCGACGTTCTACTCCTTGGATTCATCGCTGGTCGCGCCTTCTAATAGCTGCGATCGCTCTTTTAGGTGCCTTAGTAACTGGTTATCTTACCGTTGTTAAGTTAACAGGAGGTGCAGCCGCTTGTCCCACCACCGGCTGCGAACAAGTCCTCTCCAGTCCCTACGCAACCGTCTTTGGTGTACCTCTAACTTTGTTTGGTTTGCTGGCTTATATCGGTATGGCGGCTTTCGCCCTAGCGCCAATGGCAGTCAACCCAGCCGAAAAGAAAGACCTGCACTCGAAACTAGATAACTGGACTTGGCTGCTGCTGTTTGCTGGTGGCACTGCCATGACCATTTTCAGCGGCTATCTGCTGTATTTGCTGGCATTTGAAATTAAAGCCGTTTGTCTGTATTGCCTTGCCTCTGCCTTGTTCTCCTTTAGCCTGTTGGTGCTGACGCTGATAGGTCGTGCCTGGGAAGATATCGGGCAACTCTTCTTTACTGGTATTGTGGTTGGCATGGTGGCGCTAATTGGCACTCTGGGTGTCTATGCCAGCACAAAGTCATCGCTGGCGACGAACCCGATAGCTCCCAATCAAGATCCCAGTGCAATCCTTAATCCAGTGGGTTCGCCCCAGCCTGGGATTGGCTGGGAAGTTACCACCAAATCCGGCCCTGCTGAAATTGCTCTGGCGCGTCATCTCAACCAAATTGGAGCCAAGATGTATAGCGCTTACTGGTGTCCCCATTGCTACCAGCAAAAGCAGCTGTTTGGTAAAGAGGGTTTCAATGAACTCGGCCTAGTTGAGTGTGCTGCTGATGGAAAAAATGCACAGCCAGATGCCTGCGTCAGTGCTGGGATTAAAAGCTACCCAACCTGGCAAATTAAGGGTCAACCTGTCGCTGGTGTCCAATCTTTGGAGAAACTAGCCGATCTATCCGGCTATCAAGGCCCCCGTAATTTCAATTATTCTTGGCCCGCTCCTTAAAAAAGTTTGTGTCTAGAAGCCTGGTAAACCGCCCGCTATGCCAGAGCCAGAAAGGCTTCTAGCTCTGGCAAGGGAGGGCTGCTATTGGAGGCGCAAGTTTTGCAGCGATCGCTCATACGGATATTCCTGCCACTATTCCATGAAGCTATAGCACCATAGTCTATATAAGAAAATTGAACTTTTGGCAAAATCGTGCAGCCAACCCAGATAGTGAAACAAACTTTATGGGCAAGACTCAGGCAATGGTTCCATCAAGAGCGCAGAGTCCTACTTACCTCCTCGACTGTAGCAAGCTGCGTCATCATTCTGCGTTTTGCTGGATTTTTGCAGTCCTGGGAATTGTCTGCGTTAGACCAAGTATTTCGTCTGCGTCCCCCAGAATCTCCCAACGAGCGAGTAGTTATTGTCGAAATTAATGAAAAAGACTTGCAGCAGGTGGGACAATGGCCCATCCCTGATGCTGTCATGGCGACTTTGTTGCAGAAAATAAATGCCTTCAAACCTCGCGCTATTGGACTGGACATTTATCGCGATATGCCAGTCAAACCGGGTTATAGAGAATTTATCAAAGCTTGTGAAACCATCCCCAACTTGATAGGGATAGAACTACTTCCAGATGAAAAAAGCTTAGGTGTCCCACCTCCACCGCCGCTGAAGGTGAACAACCAATTTGGTTTTAATAATGTTGTCGTTGACCCTGATGGCAAGGTACGCCGCAGTCTTCTGTATTGGCACGTGGATGGCAAACGGCATACAAGTTTTGCGCTCCAACTGGCTTTAATCTATCTCAAGGCGGAAGGCATTACCCCCAAAGGATCGCGGGTTAATCCCAGGTATTTGCAGATGGGTCAGGCTGTGTTTCGCCGCTTTGAGTCCACTGACGGTGCTTATGTGCAGGCTGATGCCAAAGGATATCAGATTTTGGCAAACTTTCGCCGGCCCTCTAGCTTTCGGATTGTCTCCATGTCAGACATTCTCTTCAACCGCGTAGAACCCGGCTTGTTGCGCGATCGCGTTGTTTTGATTGGTTCAACCGCCTCCAGCCTTCAGGATTTCTTCTACACCCCTTACAGCAATAATCTCGTCAAGGCCGCACAGCCCATTTCTGGCGTTGAGTTGCACGCCGATTTCTTAAGTCAAATCCTCTCCGCCGCCCTTGATGGACGCCCCTTAATCAATACCTGGTCTGACCTAGTAGAAGCTTTGTGGATTTTCGGCTGGTGCTGGATTGGTGCCAGTGTTAGTTGGCGATTGCCTTTTCCCAAAAAGTCGGTTATCAGTATGTTTTTGGCGGGTACGGGTCTGATTGGTATCTGTTACCTCGCCTTTTTAATTGGTTGGTGGATACCTATTATTCCTCCTTTGCTGGCGTTAAATGGATCTGCCCTTGTCATCACAGGTCATCTAGCCTATCTCAAGGAAGAATTAAAACGCTCTAAAGACTTTTTGCAGACAGTGATTAATACTATTCCTGACCCAATTTTTGTCAAAGACACAGAACATCACTGGATTATATTAAATCAAGCATATTGTAAGTTCAGCGGTTATCCCCTGGAAATATTAATTGAGAAATGCCCTTATGACTTTTTCTCTAAACACGAAGCTGATGTTTTTTGGGAGAACAACGAACGGGTTTTCCAAACTGGTAAGGAGCAGGAAAATGAGGAGGAATTTACCGATGCCTTGGGAAATACTCATCTGATTGCCACCAAAAGGTCGCTTCACAAAGATGCTGCTGGCAATATATTTTTAGTCGGTGTGATTCGCGATATTACTGAGCGCAAGCAGTTGGAAGAAGAACTGAAGCGAACAGCAGCAGAACTGACCCGTGATAACGCTGAACTAAAACAGGAAGAAATGCAGTTGCGTCATCTTGCCTATCACGACCCGTTAACAGGTCTACCCAACCGCCAACACTTCCACGACTGCTTGCATCAGTCTCTGCAATGGGCTAATAGCAATAACCAGTTGGTTGCGCTCCTATTTCTTGACCTGGATGGCTTTAAGCAGGTTAATGATAGGCTCGGACATGATAAGGGCGACTTGCTGCTAAAAATTGTAGCTCAACGGCTAAAGGCTTGCTTGCGCGGCAGCGATACCGTCTCTCGCTTGGGGGGTGATGAGTTTACGGTGATTCTTCCTGCTATTAAGAAAGTGCAAGATGCTGCCACAGTAGCGGAAAAGATTCTAGAAACTCTCTCTCGCTCTTTTGTGCTGGATGGAGATACCGTCTTCGTAACGGTCAGTATAGGTATTAGCGTCTATCCCCTCGATAGTAATGAGCTAAATACGTTAATTAAAAATGCTGATTCCGCTATGTACCGCGCTAAAGAACAGGGTCGGAATCAATTTGTATTATCTTAAGTTTTCCGGTTCCTGCTGCCATGCGGAATTTGAGGTGGTTTATAGGGGGAAACGCTCATGTTTGGCGCTTACAGGGAAGCGACAACACTAAATCGCTGTAAGCATTGCCAGTCCTATATACGTGCAAGTGCTGTGTCAATACTTCTCGGATAAGCGACTATGTGAAACCAAGTAGTAGCCTGGACGCGCTACTAAAATTTTTTCTAACCGAGAAGTATTGAGTGCTGTGTTCTTACGGAACGCGAAAACGCGGAATTTTGCAAAATCTACCCTTGGGAGCATCCTCTTAATTCAATCAACTATATGTAAGAATACTATAAGTTTTTTAAATACATCTTAAAGATAGATGTGTAATTGTCTCCACTAAGGTAAGGAGGTTTTTTTCCTGAAGAAGATAAAAATTTAGATTATTATAAATTTCCGGAAGAGTGGTTATTACTCCGGAATAGTGGTTATTACTATTGTTGAAAATACTGAAATGCTAGACATCTTTCATCAGCATCTGGGTTGAGATTTCCCTCTCAGAACTTGAGAGTGCCAAATCCATAGAACAACTTGTATACCTTTAGATGAGTTGACTTTAACCATTTCTAACTTTACAGAATCTTTATAAAATAACTATCTTTTATGAAAAGAATGTAAATGAAATATTTCTTAAAAATGCCACCGGATTCTGTCATCGGTATATATACTGATAATACTGACACTTCCAAAAGTGGCGCTCCATCCAAAAGTTTAGGAACTATAACGGGTGTTATGAGTAAATGCCGCAAACTCACAGGAATAGCAACTTTACTAATAGGGTTGCAATTGTTTATCCCTCAGATAGCTGCCGCAAAAGTAAATATCATTGTGGCTACCGATAGCCTGTCAAACAGCTTGTCGATTGACGCTGATGCTAAAAATTCGCTGAAGTCTACCGTGGAAACGGGGGCAGAACAGCCCTACGATCCAGGTGATAATGGTGGCCCCAGCACGACCCAAGGTGGAGGAAGACGCTAAAGAAAGCCACAGCGCGCAGCGTCTGCTTGGAAAAAGGCAAAAGTTAAAAGAAAGAAATTTGTTTTGTGTTTTGTTGGGATTAGTTTTTTAATAAAGACGATTTCCACAAACGGTTTTTTTGAACTAAGGTGTGGACTTGCCAGCTTGGTAAGACTTCAGAGAAGTCAGTTCGGTAGTGTCCTCCTCGACTTTCGGTGCGAAAAGCAGCACTTTTCAGGATGAGGTACGCCACATCTAGTAAGTTATAGGTTTCTCCCCAGGTTCGCACAGATGAGGTGGCGTCAGGTAAATTGAAGCTGACAGTTTGACCGGGGGTTAAATTTAGCAGGTACTGACTCAAAGAAAGGGCAGCAAATTCTTGTTGCCAAACTTCTATTTGCGCGATCGCATCCTCTAAAACTTCCTGTGACCGACAAATTCCGGCACTTTGCCATACTAATCGTGGTAACTCTTGCCGCAAAGTGGCAATTTTCTCTATATCTGAAGGATCTAGGATATTAACCGAAGGAAGAATTAATTCTTCATTTATCTTTGAATAATCATTCTTGATTATTTCAAGCTTCGCCAGTTGAGCGCCAAACACCAAACATTCTAGCAGCGAGTTACTGGCGAGACGATTAGCACCATGAACTCCGGTACTTGCTGTTTCTCCGACAGCATATAAACCGGGAATTGAGGTGTGGTTCATCAAATCAGTGGCGACGCCTCCCATCCAATAATGAGCAGCTGGCGCAACGGGAATCGGTTCTCGAAAAACATCAATTCCCCAGCGTTGACAAACCTGGATAATATTCGGGAAGCGGTGGCGAATTTTTTCTTCTGGGATTGGGCGCAAATCTAAGAAAACGTGACCAGTAGAAGGATCGGCGGCAATTTTCTGTAGGTGGCTGAAAATAGCCCGGCTGACAACATCTCTAGGGGCGAGTTCACCAGCTGGGTGATAATCAAAGGCAAATCGCCGCCCGACCGAATCTACCAAATGAGCGCCTTCGCCGCGTACTGCTTCGCTGATCAGAAAACGAGGCGCACCGGGTTTGGTTAAGGCGGTGGGGTGAAATTGGACAAATTCTAAGTCGCGGAGGATAGCACCACTCCGCCATGCGATCGCTACCCCATCTCCCGTACTCACAGATGGGTTAGTCGTCTGAGCAAATACTTGTCCGCCGCCGCCTGTCGCCAGCACCACAGCACCCGCTCGTACCCAGCTTACCTGACCTTGATACACAAGGCTAACTCCCTGACACCGCTTGCTTTCGGGATTCAGCCACAGACTCAAAGCAAATGCCTGGGATATAACCTGAATATTCTTCCGCTTTAGGACTTGCTCAGTTAGAGTAACAATTATTGCCCTACCAGTTGTATCAGCAGCATGAAGTACGCGAGGACGAGAGTGCGCCGCTTCCAAAGTCATAGCTAGTTGGCTTCCTTTGCGGTCAAAGGCGACACCCATATCCACCAGCGAGGCGATGCAATCAGGTGCCTCCTCTACGAGAAACTTCACCGCTTCCAAGTCACACAACCCAGCACCAGCGAGCATCGTATCCTCAACGTGCAAAATCGGTGAGTCAGAGGGAGCGATCGCTGCTGCAATACCACCTTGCGCCCAGTCGCTGGCAGAAAGGGGCAGGTTATCTTTGGTAATTAAGCCCACTTGATAAGATTCTGGTAGGCAAAGCGCTGCATAGAGTCCAGCTGCACCAGCACCTACTACTAGGACATCAAACTGGGTGGGGATATTTATTTCCGGTAAAGAATCGAAGTTTTTTGGATTCAACGAAAATTTCCTTGCTACTTCCACTAATGATAAATAACCCACTCCCCTAGAGGAGTGGGTTATTAAAACGGCTTACCTACTAACGTGGTTTTTAGTAGTAGCCGTTGTTATAGCGATCGCCACCTTCGACAAAGGTTTCGTCCACTTCCGTTACCGTGAAGTTATCCAGGTTAGCTTGCAGCCGTTCTTTTTGGCTTTCGCTTAGCCCGGCAATTTTCAGGACATCCTCCACATTCTTGTATGGAGCATTATCGACAACTTTTCTGGCCAATGTCGGGTACATTCCGGGATATTGCCGAAAAGCCCGCACGTTGGTGTTGTTCAAATCGATTTTTTTACCGAATTCAGTGGCTAGTTTATCGTCCGCGCGATTCCGTAGCTTCTCTAGGGGAGCCTCAACTGCTGCCAATACTGATGAAGAGCGCAGTGTTACGCCCGTCAAATTGGCTGCATAGGCATTTTGGGTCAGCCCCAGCCATCCCAGGCAGCTCACCAACAAAGCCAACACACTCACCAGACGAACCAATCGTTTCATAGTCTTCCATTCTCCTAACACAGCATCTTTGAGGATATTATCTCCTCTCTTAGTTTAATTTTTGTTTTCTATTCTCTCATCTTATGGCAGCATGGGGATACTTGAGACTCCCAAACCATTAGCAGGCTTGTACTCTAACCAAATCTTAATAAAGAGCTAAAATCCGATCGGAGAACCGGAGTTTTGTGGCAAGATAAAAGATTGTTCCTCAAGATAGTTAAGCGGATATGGCTCTTAGATTAGGCGACCAAGTTCCTGACTTCACTCAAGATTCTAGTGAAGGCAATATCAACTTTTACCAGTGGGCTGGCGATAGCTGGGTAGTGCTATTCTCCCACCCTGCCGATTTTACCCCCGTTTGTACCACTGAACTCGGTGAAGTCGCCCGCCTCAAGCCGGAATTTGACAAGCGCAACGTCAAGGCACTGGCTTTGAGCGTGGATGACGTAGAATCTCACAAAGGCTGGATTGGTGATATCGAAGAAACTCAGAATGTTGGTTTGAATTACCCGATCCTGGCAGATCCGGATAAGAAGGTTTCTGACCTTTACGACATGATCCACCCCAACGCTGCTAACACAGTAACGGTGCGTTCTGTGTTCATCATCGATCCGCAGAAAAAGCTGCGTCTCACCTTCACCTACCCCCCCAGCACCGGGCGCAATTTCGATGAAATTTTGCGGGTGATTGATTCTCTGCAACTGACCGACCATTACAGCGTCGCTACTCCTGCTAACTGGACAGAGGGAGATGATTGTGTAATCGTCCCATCTCTGAAAGATCCAGAAGTGTTAAAAGAGAAATTCCCCAAAGGTTACACCGAAATCAAACCGTATCTGCGGATGACTCCTCAACCCGACAAGTAAGGCAAAAGTAAAAAGGTAAAATTTTGTAGGGTGGGCATTGCTCACCCTACTTTGTTAAAGGGTAGAGAAAAGTAAGCGATCGCACTACCATTGAAATCATCAATTCGATTAGGAAATAGACGCATACACCATGCTTTCATCCCCGTTAGTTGTAAAAATTCCGCCCTCAATGCAAATGACAGATGACGATTTTTTTGAGTTCTGTCAAGTTAATCGTGGCTTACGCATTGAAAGGAATAAATATGGAGAATTGGTGATTATGCCTCCGACAGGCGCAGAGACAGGAAACAGAGAAGGTAATATATTTGGACAGCTATGGGTTTGGTCAGAACAAGATGGCACAGGTATAACATTTAGTCCAAGTGCTGGATTTAAACTATCAACAGGGGCAGAACGTTCGCCTGATGCGTCATGGATCAGACTGGAACGATGGAATACTTTATCAGCCGAACAAAAGCAAAGGTTTGCTCCCATCTGTCCAGATTTCGTAGTTGAACTCAGGCCACATTCTGATAACCTTAAGCCTTTGCAAGAAAAGATGTTGGAATATATGGAAGAGCCAGGATTCCAGTTAGGCTGGCTGATTGACCGGAAAAACTGCCAAGTTTATATTTATCGTCCGGGCGAAGAAGTGGAATGTCTAGATAATCCGACTACAGTTAGTGGCGATCGCGTATTACCTGGATTTGTCCTGAATATGAGTAAAATTTGGTAGAAGCCAAGATAGTACCGCAACGCTTACCTAATCTGGTTATGGTAAACGAGCGATCGCGCTTTTTAATCAAGCGTCCATCCTCACACCTAATATAAGCCAAAATTTTTATAGAGAATAACTCAGGTAATTTCAGAATGGATATCAAAAATGGATTTGTTGATGCGGTTGGCAATACGCCGCTGATTCGGATAAACAGCTTTAGTGAAGAAACCGGGTGCGAAATCCTGGGAAAAGCAGACTTTCTCAATCCCGGCGGTTCCGTCAAAGACCGCGCTGCACTATACATCATCAAAGACGCTGAAGAAAAAGGCTTACTCAAACCCGGCGGTACAGTAGTTGAGGGAACCGCAGGAAACACAGGCATTGGACTAGCCCATATTTGCAACGCTAAAGGCTATAAATGCCTGATTTTCATCCCAGACACCCAATCTCAGGAAAAGATAGATGCCCTAAAAACACTCGGCGCAGAAGTCCGCACCGTTCCCGCCGTACCATACAAAGACCCCAACAACTATGTGAAACTCTCAGGGAGAATTGCGTCCCAAATGGAGAATGCTATCTGGGCAAATCAGTTTGATAATCTGGCAAATCGCCGCGCCCACTACGAAACCACGGGGCCAGAAATTTGGGAACAAACGAACGGTAAAATCGATGCTTGGGTGACATCGACGGGTACGGGCGGCACTTTCGCGGGCGTGTCGATGTTCCTGAAAGACCAAAATCCGGCGATTAAAACTATTTTGGCAGACCCAATGGGTAGTGGACTTTACAGTTATGTCAAGACGGGTGAAATCACAACTGAAGGAAGTTCCATCACTGAAGGTATTGGCAACAGTCGCGTGACGGCAAATATGGAAGGTGTCCCGGTTGATGATGCCATCCGCATTGATGACACTGAGGCTGTGCGAGTGGTTTACCAACTGCTGCGGAAAGATGGGCTGTTTATGGGCGGTTCTACGGGGATTAACGTCGCCGCCGCCGTAGCACTGGCTAAACAGATGGGGCAAGGACATACTATTGTTACGTTGCTTTGTGATGGTGGTTCACGGTATCAGTCGCGGCTGTTTAATCAGGAATGGCTGGCATCCAAGGGACTTTCGCCGGATTAAATAAAATAACGCCATCCCCCTACCCGCTTTTCAAGGGGCAGCGTGGTTTCATTTATTAAAAGAAAATTCTGTAACGTTGATTCTGATTGGCGGTAGGGGCTTTTTGATTGCCATGCCCCTACAAAATATCGCAATGTCTCGATATTTTCTAAGGGTTGTATGAAACCACCCTGCTTCCTGCTTTTCAAGGAGGCTAAGACAAGGCTGTTTGATTTTTTACCATGTTAGCGATCGCAGGTTGGGGCCGAGGATGGGAAACTTAACACCCATAAGCATTTATTGGGTTGAATGCGAGTGTTCCCAGCGTTTGATGATTCCCACCAATAGGTAGATATCTAATTCACAAAACTTGAAACCACAGAGCCATAAACAACGTACAGCAATTAAGCCAACATTTGTATGGGCGTACAAAGTTACCCCCATACAAATGTTGATTAGCGTGGCTTGAAATTACAGATGTTTGAGGGCAATTTGTCACCTACCGAAGTATTAGTTTGCCAGAACCGCAGTTGTCGCAAGTTGGGTGCGGTTAAGGTTTTGGTAGCTTTTCAAGCACTTCCAGTTCCTGGCGTTACTGTAACTGGTAGTCAATGTCTAGGACAATGCGGCAATGGGCCAATGGTGCTGGTGCTTCCGGAACAGGTTTGGTATAGCCGCGTCCATCCCGATGAAGTCCCGGCGGTGGTGGAACGACATCTGCGAGGTGGACAAGCGATCGCATCCATGATTTATCGGAAGGTTAAGCAGTAATCACACGTAATCGTGAGTTACAAATGGCACATTAATAAGCTCACCTTGGCTTTCCCCGACCTGTACTTTCAGCCCTTCGCCACCAGCTTTGGTGCGGATATACGCTAATCCAAAGGAACCTTGTTCGGTTTCGGTGTAGCTGGTGAGTTTGCCGACTTTTTCCTCTCCTACGGTAATCACACTCCCAGGTTCTACGGGTGCGCTTAATCGCACTCCCCAAAGGTGTTGCTTGACTCCTTTATAGGTATTTAAACGGGCAATTGTTTCTTGTCCGATGTAGCAGCCTTTCTCAAAAGAGATTGTCTGCCATAAGCCAGCTTCTAGGGGATTATAATCTTCGGTTAGTTCAAAGTCAGGCGCAGGTCGTCCTTGTTCGATTCGCAGGTGTTCCCAGACGCGATCGCTCATTGGAACTGCCCCAGCTTCGACTATTTTCTCCCACAGCTTCTCGCGATTAGCAGAACTTAGGATAAGAGTATATCCCGACGTTGCCAAACCGCTACCTACAGCAACCCGCACATCCTCAAACAATTGGTGCGAGGCATAAGGTTGCCCAATAATTGCACCAGCACCCAACTTTTCTATTAGGGCATCACTTCCCGGCCCAATCAGGCTGAAAGTAGCGGTATCTTCGGTTACATCCTTTAATTGCACCTTGTCAGAGAAAAAGATGTAGCGATCCATTAACTGGATCAATTGCTGGCGGCGAGAAGGTGAAACCAGCAGCAGCACAGAATCTTCGATCACATAAGCAGTGGTTAAGTCAATAGTTCTCGCCGTCGATGTTACAAAAACTGTATCGCAACCTTGTCCCGGCTGGAGTGACTGGAAGTTGTTGGTAGTCTGGTTGTGCAAAAATCGGATGCGGTCATCGTCAGAAACTTGGATGCGTCCCCAGTGAGAGCGATCGCACACAGCAACAGAGTCCCGCACCGCTTGGATAGCTGCTGCTTCGTTGCTGTCAATTGTCGATGTTTGCATGGTGATTGTTGCTAATAGTTTCGATTTTTATTTAGCATTTCTGCTAGGTTCTTTGACTTGAAAATCTTATCAAATCAAGCTGATTGGCTTCAATGTTGTACTCAATATGAAGCTAACATACACTTAGCTTGCAAAAATACCGGACGACTAAAGTCAAGGGCAAACAAACCAAGCCCGTCTGCGCGGACTGAAAGCAAATTACTGAAAGCAAATTAAGGTTTTGTTTGTGAGCCAGCAAACTTTAATCCGTAAGAGAGTGGCTGCCATGCTAAAGTACGATCCGCTACAGCTTCCATCAGAGGAAGAACTACCTTGTTCTGACGATACTCCTGTGGATAATGAACTGCAAAATTTAATTCCTAACTTATTAGGAGCGATTTTAGCCTTCATTTGGCAAGACCGTAGGGACTGGTTTTTTGCCGTTGATATGGGGATTTACCATACAACAGGAACTAATCCCAGAATTCCAATTGTTCCCGATGGCTTCCTCAGCTTAGGGGTAGAGCGGTTGAAGGGTGACAAGTTACGCTTGAGTTACATTGTCTGGAAAGAAAACAACGTTGTACCTGTTTGGGTATTAGAAATTGTCTCTCACACTTACGGGGGAGAGTACGACAACAAAGCCACCCAATATGCCCAACTTGGAGTGTTGTACTATGCAATCTACAACCCCGAATACAGCCAGCGCGATAGACACGACCTTTTGGAGGTGTATCGCCTAGTTGATGGAGCTTATGTTCGGCAACCGGGGGAACCCGTGTGGATGCCGGAGATTGGTTTAGGAATTGGGCGGGAACAAGGAACTTATTGGGGAATAACGCGAGAGTGGCTGTATTGGTATGACCAAGATGGGAGAAAGTACCCATCCCCAGAAGAAGCAAGACAGCAGGAGGCTCAAAGGCGACAGATAGCTGAACAACGTGCCGAGCAATTGGCAGCACAATTGAGGGCATTGGGGATTGAGCCGGATGAAGCTTGAAGAAGCGATCGCGTTTAGTTATGAGAATGCGATCGCGCTCTATCTACTATCAATAAATAATTATTGTTGAAATTGGGATAATAACCAAGCACCAACTAAGCTTTGATTTTCTTGACGACTGCGCTCTAAAGCTTCCACTAGCACCGAAATTGCTAATCCCGGCAACACCTGAGACTCAGTAATTCTTTGACTTCCCCCAGCAGATGTGATGGTAAAAGCAATAATTCTGATGTTCACAACATCCACCACCCAATATTCCGCTACTCCTAAATCTTCGTACAGCAGCCGTTTTTGCCCGATATCATCAGACAGTGAAGTATTCGCAATTTCAATCACTAAATCTGGTGGTGGACATTGATCCAGATTGATAATTGATGTTTCCGAAGGAATCACATCAGCGTTTTCACCAATGTAATAAGATACATCCGGTTGACTTTCTTGAACGCCTGTTTTTCTTAATGTGCAGTTATCTTGTCCATTCAGAGGAATGCCTTTAATGGTAGCGAACAAGGTGACAGCGAAAATCATTATTGCATGATCGCTGGCGTGGTCAGAACCTACAGGTGACATTTCAATTCTCAATTGTCCATTGTAGTAATAGCCTTTCGCTTTTTCTAGTTGCGGCTCTTCAATCGCCTGGATGTATTCATCCCAACTGGCTACAACCCAAGTATTTATCGGTATTTTTGTTTGTAGTTTACTCATAGTTAAGGCATTAATGCTGAGACATTTGTTAGTGTAAAATTTAAATTATTTTATATAAATATATCTAGATGACATGAGCATTTCTTCCATGTAGTTTATAAATTCTTGAAGTACTTCGCTTGAGTTAATACAAATTTCCCAAGCATAAGAAAAAGTGCTATTTTCACATATATGTAAACAGCATTTACTATTAATTAAAGCCTCAAAATATGATTTATGCTTATAAAACGTAATATTTTTATTTTGAAATTCTTCAAATTCATCTGATTCAAATTCTTCCTGAGAAATTATTTCTCCCTTAAATGGATGAAGATAACACTCTTCTATGGACTCACCATAATCCCAGCTATTTAAACTATAATTGTATTGGGTATTTATCTTAAAAAAAATATCTTCTTTACTAGGAGCCAACCAAAACAATTCTTGCCCTACAAGTATACAGTCAGTCCCATCTTCCTCATCATTACACATAAAAATAAATTTCAACAAGTATGGTTCTACAATCTTTTTCAATATACAAATACTTAAAGCTTTTTCATGAGGCATTAAAATAAATTCATAACCCTTGTTTAAAAATTTTAAATCTTTAGGTCTGTACCCTATATATTGCGATGTCCTGTTTATATTAAAATAACGGTTGAAACCCAGTTCTTCTAGCATACTGGTAGCCAACGACATTAGATCCTCCCCTGTTTCACTCTCCTTTATGCTTGATGAGATTAGGTTAGGTACATCGTTTTGCTTTACCTGTTCCAAGTCGTCATCATCTAGTTGCAGGCTGAAAGCAATAAAGAGACAGAGAATAGACTCCTTATCAACTCCTTTTTCACCTTTCAATATTTTCCTAATGGTGCCAGGGTCTAAACCTTCTGGTGGCTTCAAGGTTCTGGTCAGTTGTCGTATTTTTTCCTGAGTACACCGATTCTCATGCTGAGTTTCCCACTCTCGTTTCGCCTCTGTGAGCTTTTTCGCTCCTTGAGAAGTGAGGATGTAACCACGATTACGTT
Source organism: Trichocoleus sp. FACHB-6 (assembly GCF_014695815.1). Taxonomy (NCBI): domain Bacteria; kingdom Bacillati; phylum Cyanobacteriota; class Cyanophyceae; order Leptolyngbyales; family Trichocoleusaceae; genus Trichocoleus; species Trichocoleus sp. FACHB-6. The sequence goes on along the minus strand of NZ_JACJOY010000097.1, from coordinate 88,969 downwards.
TTGGCATTTGTAGAGGCAATAGTTGACGTAGCTTAAATTCCCGATGCGGATGTTTGGTGTCGCTTTCGGGAAGATAAGAGATTTTCACTGATCTTAAGCCAGTTTGCGTATTTCAGCAATTGAAGTTTCTTGAAGATTGGAAAGCCCGCCATCACTGCTTTTACCAAAGGATAAGAGAAAACTTTAAATTCACGGTTTAACTGCTTGGACTTCGCTGGATTAATCTTGGTCGAACTTGCATACTGGACTCAGTTACTTAGTTGAGAACTCAATCAAGATGGCCCCAGAAGCTATTAAAAATATTGCTTTCGTTCCTTCCAGCTTGGATATCATCAGCCTATTAACATTGCAGAAACCGCAGGCACATTGCCAAAAATGCCTTGCTGTCTTGCCTAGAATGCGGCGGAACCAGAAGCGGCAGATTTATTGCCCAGTGTGCCAAGTCCAGTATGTCACTTACAGCAATTTCCAAATCGAGCAATTTCAGTCTTATTTCCGAAATCAAAGTCTTTATATTGAGATAAAAGACCCAATCGAACACTGCAAGCATCTGGCAATGATAGCGAGTAATGTAATGCACAGCCCAGACTATCCACCGCTTCAAGGCTTGTTACAAGCATTGAGCCAAGCACAGTGTTTTGTCCATGTCACCAGTTGGGGGCTTAGCCATCAATTTCTGGGTTTTCTGAAAATGGCAGCACAGCGGGTTAAAGTACGGGGAATTGTCTCTTTACCTCCCGATCAAGCTTGGCTATTACCTGAATTAGAATGCTATAGAAACGAAGCACCAAATCTCGAAATAAAAGCTGTTTGCGCCTCAAGTCACAGATGGGATGAACTCCCTCATCAAAAATTAGTCGTGATTGATGGCTTACTTGCTTTCAAAGGTAGCGCTAATCTCACCCAAACTGCGTGGCGGAAAGCTGAAAAAGGGCTTGATGAGTTAGAAGTTATCACCGATGTTGAAAAGGTTATCAACCTGCACAACCGCTACTTTTCACCTGTTTGGGCTGACTTGAGCGAATACGGCGACGCGATCGCAATTAGCATGGATAATCTGCCTGACGATACTGCTGCTTGAAGAAAAAGTGATCGCGCTATCTTTCCTCCTCTTAGCCCGCGTAGGTGAGCTTTGTTTGTGGAGCATCTAGCCTTCAGCCTGCGGGCTTTAGAGATTTTCAACTACTAGGCAAATTCACAAATATTTCTTCCACTAGATGCTTAGCTTTAGCGTCCAAAAGATTCCAGTCTACATCACCAGTGTCTTCTTCAATTAAGCTGGTATCAATCTCTACTTCTGCATTTTCTTGGTGGATCGCTTGATTATAATTGCGAAAACAAACTTGATAGCACAGTTCCCACAAATCAACGCTAACTTCGCGGTCTTGTTGTTGCAAACAAAGCAGATAGCCAGGATAGGGATTTGGGATATCAGCTAAAGCATTTTCGATTACAGACGCTTCTTCTGGTGAAGCGGTGGCGAGTTGTTGCTGCAAAGCAGTAAAAGCAGCTTTAGTTTCTTCTGATGTCCCCCCAGACCAAATTAGCACTTCTTTATAAGTTCCTTTCCAGGTTGATTGATCTAAGTGTTTGCGGATGTGGTCAATGATGCGGATGAAGGCTGGTTGCATCAGGATTTCCGCTTGCCCCCAACTGGTAATATCTGTGAATTTTGGTTGCATTATTTTATGAAAGATTAAAAAAGTTGGATAAAAGATTGTTCAAGACTCAGGCTGTTAAGGTGACGAGGCTGGGCTTTCTCGCCGTACATCTTCGACTTGACTAACTTGAAAAATTAATGTAAAAGGTTGACCCATTTTTTGCTCGACAAACTCTTCCAGTAGCAGCACTTGTTTGGGTGTTAAAACTTCCTGAGCGCGAACTGTGAGATAAACTTCTGGTGGGTTAGTTAACCAGTTGGACTCAGTTTTAATTAAATCTACTCGCTGAAAAGTAATGGTTTCTTTAAGCAGTGCTTGTTTTAAACTTACTTCTAGTCGGGCTTGTCTGATTAATTGTACTAAACTGATACCTAAAGGAACTAGGAGAATTGCTGTAAAAATGAGAGTCCAAGTTAGGGCTTTCCGGGCGCGATTTAATGGGGTGTAGCCTGACACTAAAAATGTCAGCATACAAGCTAGGGTAATGCCCAACAAATTTGTCATATACAGCAGTGCTGCACCGAAACTCAGCGACCAATTAGCTTGGGAAAGACCTAAGCCAATGACGCAAACGGGAGGCATAAGTGCGACTGCGATCGCAGTCCCAGCTAAAGTACCAGAAATTTTTGGCTGAACTTTGGCAAAGCCGCTGATTCCCCCAGCAGATACGGCAATTCCTAAGTCTAGCAGAGTCGGTTTAGAGCGAGATAGCACTTCGCTGCCAAATTCTGGCAGTCCGACAAAGGAACCGAGAAGAAATGCTAAAAAAATTGCTACAACTGTACCCGCAATTACTGATTTTAACCCTTGGCGAAACAGCAGAATATCGCCTTCTAATGCGCCAAAAGCTAAGCCCCGAATCGGTAACATTAACGGGGCGATAATCATTGCCCCAATAATTACCGCCGCACTGTTAGTCAGGAGTCCGAAAGTAGCGATCGCGCAAGACCCAACAATCAATACCATATAGTTCAGGTCTATTATGGATTCTTCCAATAGCCCTTCTCGCAGCTGAGTTATATTTCGCTGTGCCGATTTTCTTAATCGGCGATATTTCAGCCAATCTTGTTGAATGTTTCTTAACAAATTGAAACCACTCCCATAGAATTTTACTCAAAGACGGGGTTAAGCCAATGCTTCTATAGTGAGTAAACTTCTCCCTAAATTGGTGTATATCCGCAGGCAAAGGTCTAAATCCTATAACACCCAAAGCGCACCAAAAGTGCGATGGTATTGAAATGAAATACCATAATCGCCATCCATCGGTAAAATGTAACTACTTCTCAGGGTAGAAATGAGCAGTGAGGTAATTGATAATAGGTAACTGGTAATTGGTAGTAGCAATTACCCATTCCCGATTCCCGATTCCCCATTTCCCTTTCCCCATTCCCTGCTAAATTGGCAATGGCACTGCATAGCCTGTCTGAATTTCATGCTTAAGAAAAATAAACGTCCCCTAATTCTGGCTTTGGGAACTGGTGCGTTGCTACTGGGCGGCGCATTGGCTTACTGGCTGCTGGTGCAGCAAAATATTTTACGGGGTAATGTCCCAGAAGGTGCCAAGTTAGTTCCTCAGGATGCGCTCTTTGCCGTGTCAGTTTCTACTGATGAAAAGCAATGGCAGCAACTCCGGGAGTATGGCACTCCGCAAAGCCAAGCTGCCTTTGCCAAACAGCTGCAACAGCTGGAAAAAAATCTCCTCACTGCCAACGGCTACAACTATCAGCAAGATATTAAGCCTTGGGTGGGTAAAGAAGTGACGATCGCTTTTTTGCCCCCGGAAACACCGCAATCCCCGAATGCGATTCCCGTTGGTCAACAATCGGTGGTGATGGTGCTGCCAATTAACGATCCCTTGCAAGCAAAGCAAGTGTTGGAAAGAGCCAGACCGCAAACCGCGAACAAGTTCGTTGAACGCGATTACAAGGGCATTAAGATTAGAGAAACGCCGAGCGGTGCGGCACAGAAGTTTTCCACAACGCTGCTAGAACGTTCTTTGGTTGTCAGCACCGATCCTAAAGGGACGGAGCGCATAATCGATACCTACAAAGGTGCAGCATCTTTGGGGACTACTCCAGGTTACTCGGAGGCGTTGGGTAGGATTAGAGCCACAGATCCGTTTGCGCGATTATATTTTAATGTGCCAGTTGCTACTGCTGTAGCCGCAGCAAATTCGGCGCGATCGCTTCCTTCCCAAAACCTCGCTTCTTTGCAAGAAAAGCAGGGTTTAGCAACATCGGTGATGTTGCAACCAGAGGGAATTCTTTTTAAAGGGGTTTCTTGGCTGAAGCCGAACAGCGAAAACAAGTATGCTGTTGAAAACAATGCCAAAATTATGTCCCGCCGCTTGCCAGAAAACACGCTGATGATGACTTCTGGCGGCAATTTAGAGCGGTTATGGCAAGATTACGTCAAGGGCGCTCAATCAAATCCGATTATCCCGATCAATCCAGAAGCCCTGAAAGCTGGGATAAAGTCTCAACTTGGTCTAGATTTAGAGCAAGATTTGCTGCCTTGGATGCGAGGCGAGTTTAGCTTGGCTTTAATTCCCGCACCTAAAGGAGTTCCCTCAAATTTAGGTGCTGGGGTGGTATTTATGGTGCAAGCAAGCGATCGCTCTCGTGCGGAAAAATCCCTCCAGCAAATAGATCAGGTGATGGCAAACCAATACCAATTCCAGGTGCAACAGGGAAATTTGAATAATCAACCAGTAGTCAACTGGACATCGCAGTTGGGTGGTTTAGCCGCAACTCACGGCTGGTTAGATGGAAATGTTGCCTTCCTGTCCTTGGGCGCACCTGTTGCTACTACCATCGTCCCGCAACCACAAGCAACTCTCTCCGACAGCGAGTTATTTAAACAGGGGATGCCAACAGAACTTAATGCCAAAAATGGTAGCTTTTTCATTGATGTTGACCGCACGATTAATACTGGAAATCTGGCACTGCCGCAATTTTCGCCCGATCAAAAGATATTTACAAATGCGATTCGCTCCATTGGGGTAACAGCTGGGATTAGTAGCGATCGCTCTAGCCGTTTTGACATCTTTGTGCGGACGAAAAAAATCGGGGAACCCACTAATTCTGGAAAACCTAGTATTTCTCCTACTCCCCAAAGTAGTCCCCAAGCATCTCCCACCGCTTCGCCCTAATTTTAGGAAGCTGCACATCTTTATTGTTTTTTGTCAATGGTCAGTTGCTACGAAATACTGACCACTGACTACTCACAATATCCAAATAAGGAGTTTAAATTTATAAGAGCGATCGCTAATTTATTTTTTGGCAGTAACACTCTAATACCAGGTCATAACAAGTATTGCTATTTTTATAAAACTCAACTTGGCTGGGCTTATTTGTCACTTCTGAGTTTCCCAAAGCACTGCACAGCCACCAATCACCACTAAGATTGAGACGTTTTGCCCATTCAGTGATTAACGGTTGAGCTTTTGTATGCCATTCGCTGCTTGGTGAAATTCTACCAACTTTAACAAGTGCCTCTTTATAATTATTGGATGCTGCTAACTGGTTCGCCCACTCAAATCGACACTCTTGAGTTAGTGCATTAGCATCGGCGTAATAGTTGGAATTACTAAGTGCTGTTTTGGCTTGTACAATGCACTCCTCAAATTTTCCCGCAGCTTTGAGATTTTCAACTTCTGCCAAAATAGTTTTTGCTTCGGAAGTTTGCAAAGGACTTGACGGACTTTGCATCTCAATTAAAGTCGTCTCTTGGCTTTGTTCAGCTTGTATTTCAGTGTAAGCGTAAACGCTCATCCCACCGAGAAGAGCAACACCAAGACCTATTTCAAATATCAGGCCAGCTTTGTTGTAGGATGACATAAAATTTCGCACAGTAGCCTTGTGCAGAGATATTGTAAGCGATAGGCTACTGGCTGGAGAATGTTTAATACATCCTGCTATCAGGTGAATTTGCAATACACCCACACTGTACAAGGGTAGCGACTGAAGTCACGCTGGCATTTTGACTCTAACAATAATCACCCAATCGGGTGAATCGATAGAACGAAGTGCGATCGCTTTACAACATCGTACCGTAATATTTACCATGCGATGGACGGAGGCTCTTGTCAATGTTTAAAAGACTTCTCCAAGCCGCCGCGATCACCTTGTCTCTCAACGTAATTGCGGCACTTAACCAACCTAGTATAAACCAGACGACTAATCAATTGCCGTCCGGGAGAACTTCAACACCAATAGCGAGTGTGCTGGATCAATTTCTCAAAAACTGAGACTTAATTAATCAAGGAATCGCTAAATGACACCACAATTTAAAGATTTAGAGGCGTTAGCTCAACAAGAAATTGAGCTAATGCCGACATTAGCACTTACTTTGCGATCGCGCCAATATCAGGATGCACCTCTAGAAGAAATCTTTGATTTACTCGAAAGTGTTACCGAATCCTTTGCAGCGATCGCTCACACGCTTCCTATACAGATGCAATACAGCGCCCGAAAAGAAATTGAGTTTTTCGTTTCTTTGTACCTACAGCGCTTTCATGATGCACTTTCCCAAAAAAAATGCTATCGTGCAAAGGCAAAAGTCATTAGTCGTTAGCTAGTGACGATATAGCAATCTTAAAGAGGTTGTAACCCGTAGTAAAGGCTGGGGAGCCTGTCCTTCTCTCGTCACGAGAGTGACTTAGCAAAGTGGAGTTTAAATATGAAAAAAAGTTTAATTGCATTTTTATTACTAATATTAGGTTCTGCTTCTGTTGCTTATTACTTTTGGAGTCAGGCAACAAAGCTCCCGGATTGGTACGTTTCCAAGGGAGTAAGTAGCGATAAACTAATTAACCTATCTAATGAAGTAGAAGTACAAGGAGTAAAAACTAAACTACAAGAAAAAATTGATACCAAAATAGAAGACAGCATTAATGCGCGTCAAGAACTCAGCCCTAAATTAGCTAGGGTTGATGGATATGAAGTTAATACTGATGCACCGAAAAATACTCAAGCCCAGGAAAATAGTAGAACTATACAAATAGACTTAAGCGAAAAGGATTTCAACGAGTTGGTAGTTTCATCGGTAGCAGAAAATACACCGAATAGTAAAGTATTGGGAACAACCAAAGCTTTTAATACAACCATAAAAGATGGAAATCTAGAAAGTGGAGCGGTAATAAATGTTTCTGAGATTCCCAAAGACAGACTAGAGCAGAGGGAAAAGGCTTTTGTAGAAAAGATAACTAAAACTTTTCCTTTTTTAGAAAATCAAGATGTTTATATTGGCATAGAGGGTAAGCCTAAAGTAGAAAATGGTCAGTTAAAATTTGAGGAAGATACAAGAATAAAGCTAGGAAACTTGAGCTTGACGATATCAGAGCTTTCCCAAAAGCTGGGGATTCCTGAAGATAAAATAAAAGAAAGACTAAAGTTGGAATTGGAACTAGGGAAATTAAAAATAAGCGATATAGAATTTAATGATAATAACGCTTTGATAAAAGGCTCAGTGAATTGATGCGATCGCGAGTAGGCGCGTCTACCACCAAAGACAATCGAACAGGATACGACGCAAGATGGAGCGATCGCTTGATGCCTCACGCTAAACTGCTAAAGGTGAAAACCGTTGTCAGACCGAGTGCTGCAATTAGCGTTTATGAGCAATCGCCTAGCCCAAGAATCAAGCCTCTATCTCCGCAAACACGCTGAAAATCCCATAGACTGGTGGCCTTGGAGTCAAGAAGCCTTAGAAAAGGCAAAGGCTGAGAATAAGCCGATTTTGCTCTCGATTGGTTACTCCAGCTGCCACTGGTGTACGGTAATGGAAGGAGAGGCGTTTTCAGATAACGCGATCGCGCAATATATAAATGCCAATTTTATCCCGATTAAAGTAGACCGGGAAGAACGTCCTGACATTGATAGTATTTATATGCAGGCGTTGCAGATGATGAGTGGTCAAGGCGGCTGGCCTTTGAATATCTTTCTGTCGCCTGATGATTTGGTGCCTTTTTATGGCGGTACATATTTCCCCGTAGAACCACGCTATGGACGACCGGGATTTTTGCAAGTGTTGCAAGCGCTTCGCCGCCACTACGACACCGAAACCGAAAAAATGCAAAGTCTCAAAGAAGAACTTCTCGGTTATATGCAGCAAGCCGCTGTACTGCAAACTGGAGTAGAGACGCAGGGGTTGGATAAAAATTTGTTGCGGCGAGGTTTGGAAACTAGCGCCGGGGTAATAGACAGCGACGGACAGGGTGCGAGTTTCCCGATGATACCGTATACCGAGTTGGCGCTGCGGGGTGTCCGATTTAATTTTGAATCCAAATCCGATCCTAAGCAAGCTTGCAGCAAGCGAGGATTAGATTTAGCACTGGGAGGAATTTACGACCATGTGGGCGGCGGCTTTCACCGTTACACAGTCGATCCTACCTGGACGGTGCCTCACTTTGAAAAAATGCTTTACGATAATGGGCAAATTGTCGAGTATTTGGCGAATCTGTGGAGTGCTGGGTTAAAGGAAGCAGCATTTGAGAGAGCGATCGCGCACACAGTAAAATGGCTGAAACGCGAAATGACTGCACCCGAAGGTTACTTCTACGCTGCTCAGGATGCGGATAATTTTACCACTCCAGAAGAGGCAGAACCCGAAGAAGGGGCGTTTTACATTTGGAGTTACCCGGAAATAGCCGAGTTGCTAACTCCCCAAGAGTTTGCAGAAATTCAAGAACAGTTTACAGTGACACCGGGAGGCAACTTTGAAGGCAAAATTGTATTGCAGCGCCGTCATCCAGGGAAACTGACTAAAACACTAGAAGCAGCTTTAGAAAAGCTGTTTGAAGCTCGTTATGGTGCCAAGGCAGGATTAGAAACTTTTCCTCCAGCCCGCAACAACAAAGAGGCAAAAACTGGAAATTGGCCGGGACGGATTCCACCTGTCACCGATACTAAAATGATTGTGGCATGGAATAGCCTGATGATTTCAGGTTTAGCCAGAGCTTACGGAGTATTCAGCAAAGAAGAGTATTTGTCTCTTGCTGGAGGCGCTGCCAATTTCATCTTAGATCGCCAATTTATTGACGGACGCTTCCACCGGCTGAACTACGACGGCTGTCCATCCGTATTGGCGCAGTCGGAAGATTACGCCCTGTTTATCAAAGCCCTGCTAGATTTGCACCAAGTGACTCAAGCTCGTTTCTGGATGAAGAAAGCGATACAGTTGCAAGAAGAGTTTGACGAATTTCTTTGGAGCGTGGAACTGGGTGGATACTATAACACAGCGAAGGATGCCAGTAGCGATCTAATAGTGCGAGAGCGTAGCTATGTGGATAATGCTACACCAGCGCCGAACGGGATAGCGATCGCCAACTTAGTGCGTCTGGCCATGCTCACCGAAAATCTGGAATATCTCGATCGGGCAGAGCAAACATTACAAGCGTTTAGCAGCATAATGGAGCGATCGCCGCAAGCGTGTCCCGGTTTGTTTACCGGGCTGGATTGGTATCTTCACTGTACGCTGCTTCGCACCACAGTCAACCAACTTGCCAGCGCGATCGCTCAATACCTCCCCACAACTGTATGCAATGCAGAGGTGATGCCATCTGAGGCGGTGGGATTAGTTTGTCAAGGGCTAACTTGTCTGCAACCCGCCCAAACCCAAGATCAGATGTGGGAGCAACTTTTGCAAAGCCAAACTAGGGGGTAGGGGCTGGGGACTGGGGACTAGGGACTAGGAACTGGCTAAGATTCTTCCCAATCCCCAATCCCCAATCCCCTCATTTTTCCGCCGAAGGTGGAATTTGTTCGATACTAATCAGCGCCTCCATGACTGATTTAACCACTGGTGCCGCCACAGTGGAACCATAGGCATTTTCCCCTTTCGGTTCATCCACTACAGCTAAAACCACATAACGGGGAGAATCTACAGGCAAGATACCTACAAAGCTTGTAATTCTGGCACTAGAGTATCCTCCTGTGGAACTGGCTTTTTGGGCAGTTCCCGTTTTACCACCAATCCGATAACCTGGAATCTGAGCTGCTTTGCCCGTTCCCTTGACCACCACAGCTTCCATCATTTCTAACACCGTCTGGGTAGTCTTCGGGGAAAAGAGGGGGCGCGGTGTTGGTTGATTTGGTTGCCAAAACACCTGTCCTTGAGTATCAAATAACCCCCGGACTAGATGGGGCGTTATCAGTTTGCCACCATTGGCCAGAGAAGCGTGCATCTGTGCGAGATGGATAGGCGTTAGAGAGAATCCCTGACCAAACGAGGTGGTAGCTGGTTCAATCCGAGATGAGGTAAACTGCTCAGAGCTTTTCATCTGCCCTGGTGATTCAAAAGGCAGGTCAATGCCCGCCGTTTGCCCCAGCCCCAGGCGTTCCAGCCAGCCGTAGTAGACGCTTGGCTTCATTTGTTGGATGATTTGTACCATGCCAATGTTGCTGGAGTATTGCAGAATCTCAGAAATTGTAAGTCTCCCGTGACGGCCAGGTTCAGCGTTTTTGATCTGCCAGCCAGCTACCTGAATATTACCGCCGTCATAGAATGTAGTTTCTGGTGTAATTGCTCCAGCTTCTAGAGCGATCGCTACATTCAACGGTTTAAACGTCGAACCCGGCTCATAAAGGTCAGCCAGCGCCCAGTTCTTAAACAAACCCACGTCAGAATTAAAATACTCATTCGGGTCATATGTCGGCTCTGCCACCAGCGCCAGCAAAGCACCATCCCGCGCATCCATAACGATAACCGTACCACGCTTAGCTCTAAACAGCTCTATCTGTTGCTTCAAGGCAGATCGCGCCGCCCGTTGCAAGCGAGAGTCAATCGTCAGCTGTAGTCGCAGGTCATCAAAGTGCAACAATCCTTCTGGCAAATGGTCAGGCATTAACGTGCCATTCCCCGCCCGGCTAAGTCGCACCGTGCGAACAGCACGAACCAGTAAATTTTCCTGACTATATTCCACACCCGCCTGTCCGCGATGGTCAACATCGACATAGCCGACCACGTCTGCTGCTAAATCCTTCTGAGGATAGAGGCGGGCGTAATTTTGAATCAGTTCAAGTCCATCGTTTCGCAGTTGGGCGATGTTGTCAGCCTGTTCTTCGGTTAGAGAGTAGGCAACCCGAATCCCACTATCGCGCTGGTTAAACATAGTAACCAGCGCGTCGGCAGAAATTCCCAAAGTCCCACTTAGCTTGGTAGCGATCGCAGACTTTGATTGTTTGAACAGCTTTGGGTGGGCAAACAGTGTATAAGCAGGGCGATCTGTGGCTAAAACGTTGCCGTTGCGATCCACAATCGCGCGGCGCGGCACAAACGGACGCAGATATACCATTTGCTGCTGTCGCGCTTTTGCAAGCAGTGTTGGTGCCTTGACAATTTGCAGCCGATACACATTCAGCGCCAGCCCTAACCCACTTGCGAATAGCACTCCCCAAACGAGTAGCAGCCGGAAGGATGAAGGATTAGACAGCAAGGCAATTATGCCGTTTGTTTGTTTCTCTTCTTGCGGACTTTTGCCACCCATTAGAGACGCGAGATTGCGCGTCTCTACATTATTTGATGCCTGATGATTTTTTCCGGCACGAGTAGCTTCTAGGGGCAGTTTTTTGGCTGATGGCATCCTAGTAGCTTTGTGATTCAGCAGGTTCGTAGTTTTGCCATTTCCGGAGACTTTCTGCGTAGCTGTCCTACGACTTCTAGATCCTGAATTCTCCATGCCTCTAGTAGCCCATTGGCATTGTTGGTGTTGGTTCTGGGTTAGCAGTCGCTGCTGGTGTGGGAAGTGACTGGCGCTGCGGTGCAGGCGCTAAAAAGATGGTGTTGGCAGGATTAGGAGAAACCAAGCCAGTTCCCGGACGCTCAGCTTCTTGAGCCAACTTATCTTTCAAGACTTCATTCGCCGCCGTCATCTGTCGCTCATTGCGTTGCAAGGTTTCCAGATGCTTGTACTGCCGGCTCCACATCTGCTGAGTATAGACTGTCCAAGCATAAACTCCCAGCGTAGCGGCAATCAAGCCGAAGCACAATATATCTGAGACGCGCTGCACGTAGGCAAGCGATCGCAGCCAACCTGGTGATTGAGCTTGAAATGCTGGCTTTTGGGTTCTTCTGCTACTGGTTCTAGACGGGACGCCGCCTTTGGGTTGCCGCGAGGAGATATCTGGTTTTCTTTTCCCAAGGCGGCGGTCTGAAGCAACGGATTGAGGGACAGCAGACATAAGCAGTTTTTAGTTGTGGGTTATCAGTTGTTAGTTGTCGGTTGTTTTTCCTTGCCACTAACTACTGACACCATTTTGTTTTACTTTGGTAACGCTTTGAATTATTGAAACTTCTACAGCTTAGAGTTTCAAATCCAAAATCCAAAATCCAAAATGGTATGACCACTGACAAAGGACAAAACACCAACGACTTTAAACCATAGACACAAAGGCTGTCTATTGTCCACATTTTAGAGTCGCTAGTCTGTTTTCGTGCAATTTGTCAATTCTTGCCCAATGGTGTCTTCCTAATCTCCATCGCTAATTTCATCGTGGTGTCTTCCCAGTCCCCAGTCCCCAATTCCCGATCCCCAATCTCTCCTTTACTTGGTGACAACGGTTTGGGTTGCTGGAGAGGAATTTCTATAATAAACTCTGCACCTTGACCGGGTTGGGAGTGACAGTGTAAGTTGCCTTGGTGCTGGGAGACGATGGTTTGATAACTTACGGTTAAGCCCAATCCCCTGCCCTGACCAACATCTTTGGTAGTAAAGAAGGGGTCGAAGATTTTCGGCTGAATGTCTTGGGCAATTCCAGGGCCATTATCTGCGATCGCAATCCTCACAAAATCTTCCCCCGTTTCCCCATCACTCACCAACTCTGTACGCAACTTGATAATTTTTTCTTTAGATGACCACCTGCTGATCGCTTCTATAGCGTTCATCAAGATACTCATAAATACCTGATTGAGTGGCTTTGGGTAACACTCCACGGGGGGTAAGTCGCCATAATGCCGCACCACCTCAATTTCATCGCCCAGGTAACTGTACAGAATTGAGAGGGTACTTTCTAACGCCTCGTGGATATCTATCGATTTCTGGGACGCTTGATTGAGGCGAGAAAAGTGCTGCAATGAGTTAACAATCTCGCGAATCCGCTCAGCACCTACCTGCATCGATTTTAAAATCTTGGGTAAATCTCTGAGTAAAAAATCTAGCTCCACTTGCTCAGTCAGCTTTTGTAATTCCGCATTTCGGTTCGGATACTCAGTTTGATAGCCCTGCACTAACCGGATCAGGTCATGGACATAATTTTCTACATAAGGAATATTGCCGTAGATAAAGTTCACTGGATTATTAATTTCGTGAGCAACCCCAGCTACCATCCGCCCCAAACTTGACATTTTTTCACTCTGAATCAGCTGAGATTGCGTTAGCCGCAGTTCTAAGAGCGTTTGGGAGAGTTGCTCGGCTTGCTGGGCGCTCGTGTGTGCCTGCTGCTGAGTTTGGGCATACAGATTCGCCTGTTGAATAGAAATCGCCAACTGATCGGCAACTGCTTGGGCTAGTTTCTGGTCATTTTTCGACCAATACCGGATTTCGGAACACTGATTGAGATAAAGAATTGCGTGCAGCGTTCCGTTAGCCTGAACTGGCACCACTAGAGAAGATTTTATCTGAGCTTTTTGGTACTCAAGGTTGGCTTCCCCAACTCGTCCATCTCGCGTAATGTCGGAGATGCTCACCTGTTGACGATGCTGGATCACCCACTGGGTGATTGGGCCATGAGTATCAAAGTCATCAATTGTCGGGGGAAAAGGCTCCCTACACACTTCATAAAGGTGTTTCCGTCTGAAGGCAGCAGAAGAGGGTTGGGAGTTTTGTAGGTGATTCTCCCACTCAGATACACGGATACTCTCCTGTTCATGACTTTCTACCAGATGAATTAGACACCGATCTGCTGATAATGCTTGCATCAGCTCTCGCGTCGCTTCGGTGAGAATGGTTTCTATGTCAAAACTTTGGCGGGTAAGACTGGTAATCTGATTCACCAGTTGCTCTCTTTGAGCTTGTTTCTGGGTTTGCTCATAAAGCTGAGCTTGACGGATGGCAATCTCTAGCTGCTGGGCGATCGCTTGCAGAAACTCAATTTCGGAGCTTGACCAAATGCGGGGTTGCTCTGAAATACAGGCAATAAAGCCTATCGAGCCTTCTGACTGTTTTAAGGGAACCAATAAGTTAGCGATCGCACCCTGGAATATAGGCAATTGTGGCGATCGTTGGTCTTTCTTTATCTGCGGTTGGATCAGCCGCAGCTGGGAAAGCCATCGGCTAACTATACCCACCACGCCTGGATTAGAAACTGCTGTTTTGCTGTTGATGATTAATTTGCCAGTAGCGATCGCGCCCGCGATCGCTCCAAACTTTTCTAGCGGATAGTATCCCAGTTGAGCATTTTTTCGATTGTGGCGCGATCGCTCTACTACTACTTGCACCCGTTGCGTATCCTCGAAATACCACAAAAAACAACACCTATCCAGGTTTAGCAATGTGGCAATTTCGTCTACCGCCGTTTGCAGAACTACTCTCAATTCCAATGAGTTCCGAATCCGGTCAACGATTTTCTGTAGTAGTATCCAATGTTTTTGAGGATATGGCATCCAGGCTGCTAGTAATTTGCTTTTTTTAGCAAAAATAGGGAACACAAAGCTTTCCTTGAACAATTCGGGCGCTTGTGGGCTAGTTAAATTTTTATGCAGTGGTTACAAGTCCTTTTGTCAAGTTATTTTGCCCGGTGAAGCTTTGTCAGCATAACGGATCTTTTCCTCCTTAAGTTGTATTCAGATTAACTAATGCTCAACTTCGATAGAAGTTTCTTTCCAATTTACAGGTTTTTTTTTACTTAAAGCTTAAAAAAACTGCATTACTCTTTAGTTATGGATTTTTCACTAAAAATAGTATAGACAGAAATTACTGTTTATGCTATAGTTCATATGTTTATTTTGGATTTTCCAAAAATCCCAAAACCCCAAGCAAATTCGCTGTCTGGCGAATAAAAGCAAATCCGCAAAGGCGGCGATAAACCGTCAATACCTAAGACAGCTTAGGAAAGGTGAGGCACGCGGAAATCGTCGGGACTCACTCGAAACAGAAACATCACTTCTAGCCGATTGAGCAAAGTGAAGTTCAAAATCCAGAAATCCTCCTTTGTAGGGACAGGAGTTTCAAGCAAAAAATACAATATTGTGATTAAATAGCAAACGATTCCTTCAGTAGCAATCCATAAAAGAGGAGTGTATGAACAAAAAGATACTTAGTTTGGTTTTGGTACTCGGCTTGGCTGCCACCTTGGGAGCTTGTGACCAAACGGGAGGAGGCGGAGAAGGAGCTAGTCCTTCACCCACTGCATCACCCACCGCATCACCTACCACATCTCCTTAGTAATTAAGCTGGGTCTCGGTTCTCATCCCCTGAATGAAGTTCATACCGCCGAAAGGGTATGATTTTCTCCACTTGGTTGGTTATCCCTAGTCTGAATCTCAGGTTGGTAATCGTTCCTAAGATATTAAGTTAGGCATGTACTACCACCTGGGTATCAGATTTTTGATTACCAGGAAATACAAGTTTTATCTTAGATGTAGGCGCAGCTAAATTTTGGGTAATGGCTGACAAGATTTATATGATATTGCGGTAAGCAGCTTTTGGCGCTAAATGCTACTACTGCAATTAGACAGTTTTGACTATTGTCGAAACTGAAACTGGGGCTGGGATTTAAATAAATTGCCTATCGAGTGAGAATTTAACCCCAGGGCTAGGTATTCTCAAGCTAAAACCACTCACCAGGCTGAGGAGAGTTCCGGTGCTTTTGGCAAAAATGGGAACCGAAAGCGATCGCACACTCATCGCCGATTTTAAAATTTTTAGACAGCCATCGTTCTAAACCAGCGCTTTCTTTGCCAGATTCCCAGCTACCGACCGAAGCATTGATGCTGGAATGGTTTGATGAAAGCATAGGCTGCCTACTCGCCTTGGAGAATAGCTGTCCTAGTTAGCCCTTTAGCACTGATTCCCAATTATCGGGAAGAATACCCTTGGTTGTTTGAGCGCATCAAGCAGATTCAACAAATCTGTAAGGAACCGCTACCCCAGGACTTCTGAAGGATGAACGATGAATTAAAAAAAACAAGTTTTTGCCTTTTGCAGCCTTCCACCCCCTTCAACTGGTTCGCCAGCAGGGGAGAGGGGAAAAACTTTTATTGCTGGGGGTTAGGCGGGATTGCCTTTTGTTTTTTACCTTTTGCCTTTTGCCTTCCTGCGTGGGCATTACCACCGCCGGAGGAAGTGCCAGAGGAAGTATTGCGGACGGAGATTATTACCGAAGCGCGATCGCCAATTGATGGCAAACCGATTACAGCCGCTGAATACGCCCAGCTGCAAGCCGAGTTGCAAACCATTACCCCAGGGGCATCCCCACTCAATCCTCAACTGCGAGAATTAGTTTTTCTGCTGCGAGTGCGGCAACTTCTGCGGGGAATTGGCGTTCCCATCAAATAGTATTTTTTCACTCCCAGCAAGACATCTCAGACTATTGCAATTGATTCCCCGCCAATAATTTTTTACCTTTGCGCCTTTCTCCTGCGGATACTGGTGCCATAATTTGCTATTGTCCCTTAGCAGGATGCAAAATATACAAACATAAAAAAATGTATATAAATATAAAGCACTCTTACATAGAGCGCCTGTAGATGCTTAGAAGCGAAACGACTTTAAGCGAGAGTGCCAGCTACCCTGATGGGTAGTGCAAGCTTCTCATTGAGCGAATCGTCTCAATTCAGTCAAGACCTTTAGGATAAGTAGGTTTATGTCCATGACCATTGCCCCCGAACAGATAGAGCGGATTGTTTGGAATCAACATCAAGACCCATTTGAAATCCTGGGTGCCCATCCCAGCACGCAAGATGGGAAAACCGTCTGGGCAGTTCGAGCCTACCTACCCAATGCGATCGCTGCCTGGGTCGTTCGCCCAGAAGAACGGACTGAATACCCCATGCAATCAGTGCATCATCCCCATTTTTTTGAATGCACCATTGAAACCCCAGAACTAGCAAACTATCAGCTACGAATTCAAGAAGGAGAACACGAGCGCGTTATCTATGACCCCTACGCCTTCCGTTCTCCCCGCCTCACAGACTTTGACCTGCATCTGTTTGGCGAAGGAAACCATCACCGCATCTACGAGAAACTGGGCGCTCATGCGACAGAAATCGACGGCGTAAAAGGAGTTTACTTTGCTGTCTGGGCCCCAAATGCCCGCAACGTCTCAGTTTTGGGAGATTTTAACCTTTGGGATGGTCGCCAGCATCAAATGGGTAAAGGTTCCACTGGCATCTGGGAACTATTTATCCCTGGTTTGGCTGTTGGGGAACACTACAAATATGAAATCAAAAACATTGATGGTCACATTTACGAGAAATCTGATCCCTACGGGTTTCAACAGGAAGTCCGACCTAAAACCGCATCTATCGTCACTAATCTAGATTCTTACCAATGGAAGGACCAAGACTGGATGGAGAAGCGCCGCCACACCGAGCCGCTGACTCATCCCATCTCCGTGTATGAAGTTCATCTAGGATCATGGCTGCACGCTTCCTCAGCTGAACCTGCCCGGTTGCCAAATGGCAAAACTGAGGATGTTGTAGTCGTCTCTGAGTATAAACCAGGGGCGCGGTTCCTCACCTACCGAGAACTGGCAGAACGACTGATTCCCTACGTCAAAGAGCTGGGATTCACTCACATTGAATTGTTACCAGTCGCAGAGCATCCTTATGATGGCTCCTGGGGCTACCAGGTAACAGGATACTATGCCCCCACCTCCCGCTATGGCACACCCCAAGACTTCATGTATTTCGTTGACCAGTGCCACCAAAACGGGATAGGGGTAATTGTAGACTGGGTTCCCGGTCACTTCCCCAAAGATGGTCACGGTCTGGCATTCTTCGATGGCACTCACCTTTACGAACACGCAGACCCCCGCAAGGGCGAACACAAAGAATGGGGTACTTTGGTATTTAACTACAATCGCCATGAAGTGCGTAACTTCCTGGTTGCCAATGCCCTGTTCTGGTTTGACAAGTACCACATTGACGGGATTCGCGTAGATGCTGTAGCATCGATGCTTTATTTAGACTATTGCCGTGAAGAGGGGGAATGGCTGACTAACCAGTACGGCGGCCGAGAAAATATTGAGGCGGCTGATTTCCTGCGCCAGACCAATCACACGATTTTTAGCTACTTTCCTGGTATCCTCTCGATTGCGGAAGAATCCACCTCTTGGCCTATGGTGTCTTGGCCTACTTACATGGGGGGGCTGGGTTTTAATTTGAAGTGGAATATGGGCTGGATGCACGATATGTTGGACTATTTCCACATGGACCCGTGGTTCCGGCAGTTCCACCAGAACAATATCACTTTCAGTATGTGGTACAACCACAGCGAGAACTTCATGCTGGCGCTGTCTCACGATGAGATAGTCCACGGCAAGAGTAATATAATCGGCAAGATGCCTGGTGATGAGTGGCAGAAGTGCGCTAATGTGCGCTGCCTGTACGCCTTTATGTTTGCTCACCCAGGCAAGAAAACTCTGTTTATGAGTATGGAGTTTGGGCAGTGGAGTGAGTGGAATGTCTGGGGTGACTTGGAGTGGCATTTGTTGCAATATGAGCCGCACCAAAAACTAAAGCGGTTTATGAGCGAACTCAACCACGTGTATCGCACTGAACCGTCACTTTATACTCAGGATTTCGCTCAGGAAGGTTTTGAGTGGATTGATTGCACTGATAATCGCCACAGTGTTGTTGCGTTTATCCGCCGCGCTAAGGACTCTGAAGAGTTTGTGGTCACGGTCTGCAATTTCACGCCTCAGCCGCACAGTCACTACCGCGTAGGTGTTCCTGTACCTGGATTCTATACGGAACTATTTAACAGCGATGCCCGCGAGTATGGCGGCAGTAATATGGGGAATTTGGGCGGTAAGTGGACTGATGAATGGTCGTTCCACAATCGTCCCTATTCCCTAGACTTGTGTTTACCGCCTCTGGGGGTGCTGATTTTGAAGCTCGACCCACAAAAGACAGCAGGGGCAATGTCTTAAGCCGAGGACTGAAGTTAAGGGCGAACAAACAAAGCGTGCCGACCCAGGCTAAAAAGGCTGCTTCTCGTTCCCAGTCAGAGACTGGGAACGCTCAGAAGAAAGGCTCTGCCTCATTGTAAGCATTCTCTAGCGATCGCTTCGCTAGGCAACTAGAGAAATTTCCAGCCTCCCAACCCATGCACAAACTTGCTAATAGCAATACTTGCCATCTTGGGCCGTAGAATGCTCTTTTGCAGTTCGCATTGCTCCTAAGAGGGTAGAAACAACTACACAACGTTTGGCTTTACCACCATTTTTTGAGGAAAGGGTGATACGACCAAATGGAATTGTTTTCACTTCACCCAGAAAGCCAAATTCTACACCCCGTACTCCATTGCTCTGAATGGGGTAGGTGGTTTCTGGGTCAATTTGAATCAGGGGGTCAAGGTTATTCCAGTTTGCTACAGTTGGACTCACGCTAGACGGGTAAACTGCCCACTGCACAATGCCATTAACTTCTCGAAAGCTAGCTCGCCAGTTTTGTTTATCGCGTTTGGCGTTGCTCTGGGCTGCCCGCATTGCCCAATAAATATGGTCTTGGGCTGTTCTGAGACTTTGGGTACTGAGGAAACTTAGCCAGCTGGGGGCTGCGATCGCGCTCAATATTCCTATAATCAAAATTACTACTAAACTCTCTATCAGCGTGAACCCACTGCTGGAGCAATTAGATAACTTTTTACGCATTAGCTAAATACTTAAAAGACGCACCCAACTTTTCAAGTTTCCTCTCTAGGTGCGTCTTTTGTATTCCGTATCTTCGCTGATTTTTGCAATTGACTCTTAGTTTTAGTCAGTATCTTTCCCAGTTGCGATCGCGATCGTGCTGACTATCCCTATAATCAAAATTACTACTAAACTCTCTATCAGCGTAAATCCAGCATTTGGCTCTTGCCATCTTTTGTGAATTAGCTAAATACAAAAATCCGCACCCAACTTTTCAAGTTTCCTCTCTGGGTGCGTGTTTTGGATTCCGTATCTTCGCTAATTTTTAATCAGCTATGTTTCCAGCCATTAACTAGGGCATTTATCATCTTTCTCGGCTTGAATTGCCCCCAATAAAGTTGTCACCTTAACGCACCGCTTGGGCCCTGTAGGCGCTGTATAATTACTATTGGCTGTAGCCACTGCGATAGTTAAACCTGTGTCGGCATCCTGTGGTAAAGTACCCTGATAATTAAAAGTAATTGTTTTCGCAGTTGTTGGAGCATAGCTGATGACACCACCAACGGGAGCTTTGTTAGGAGTAGTGATGTTGCTGTAAAGTAAAATTTGCCCTGGTTTGATGTCTTGATTTTCTCCTAACTTCTTCCACTCATTGGCGGGAATACTAGCGGCGGCAACATCAGCACGATGAACAAGCACTTGTGGAACTTGAGCTTCTATTTTAAAACTAACACTATAATCGCGCTTTGTTCTTTTAGCCTCTCGCTGGGCTTCTCGAAGGGCATTTAAGGCGGCATCGTTAACTGCATTCACTCGTTGACGATTCAGAAAGGCAAGCCAGCCAGGGGCCGCGATCGCGCTTAATACTCCGATTATTATAATTACTACCAGCAACTCGATCATCGTGAATCCAGAGTTAGATTTCGCTGGTAATCGTTTTGAGGGAAGTTTTTCAAGTTCCCCAGACAATTTGTCTAATATAAATTGCTGCATAATCTTTAATAAAGCTGGGTTTTTCATCAATTCCTCCTACTTACTGGAGATACTACTAGCATAATTTACAATATCTACTATTCGCCCAGCACACCACGTTCTTTAATCTGCACCCTTGCATACGGACAATATGTATCTTGATCAGCACACGTTCCCCCCAAATTAATCCGTTCGCGGGCATTTCCTCTTATAATAATTTCTGCGATCGCGTTTTCTTTTTCTGGAGTGTTAGGATCGTCGGTTGGGGGTTTAATAAGTCTGAATCCGTTCGTTGTTGGATCAACATAATCAACTAATACCCGCATTGGGGTTTGAGCGGCATTATAGGAACCTGCATTCTGCCATTGGGTCGGAGATTTCTTCCGGTCTAATTCTGCAAAGCCTGGACTAGGACTTTCAGCAAGCGAAACGTAATCGTTAGGAGCAGCAGTCAAGGGATTTTTTACGCCATCTCGAATTTGAAATCTAGCAATACGAGCTGCGTTTGACCAAGTTTTAGGGTTAGAGTCATTACCTTTAATTAGGTAATAGCCAACTAACGAGTAGACAAAAGTATCGTCTTTCTTAGTATTGTTTCCAGAAACAGGTACTACTCCTTCTCTATAATCGCGCTTCCAAAACACAACAATTGGTTTACAAATGTTTGCCCCACCGTCGGCACAGCCAGCGAAGGTAAGTCCTGGTCCAGGTATTTGATTTGCAATCCCAGACGCAGCCGCATCTGTTGTACTTGTACTTTTAGTCAATGCAAGAGGATCGTAGACATAAAATGCCTGTTCCATGTCTTGTGCAATGTAATCAAGAGCTGCTTGAATTTCTTGCTCTGTACTGGCTTTGGCTTGTTCCCTGCGGTCTGTATCGAGAATATTGACCATAAACCCCAGCAGAGGTGTAAGAACCAGTGCAGCGATGATCATGGCGACCAGCACTTCAATTAAAGTAAAGCCGCTTATTTTCCTGCTCAGATGCGATTGTCTCATCTGAACAGTCAGAAGCCATTTCACTATGCTTTTCATACCCTTTCCTGCGTTAATTGACCTATCAAAAATTATGGAGTACAGCCTAGGCGATTGCATAATTGAGTGAAGCTGGTTTGACTTGAGGCTATTGCAGTAGTTACTGCTACTACTGGCAATTTGCGAGCACCCAATCCTCCAGTAAAAGTCGCCTGCTTGCTTCCCTTATCCCCATCGGTCTGTGGTTTCAGAGCTGTAGTATCGCTAAAAGCATCTGCCCTGTAAACCCGCACTAGCAGAGGGTATCCTTCTGTTCCTCCTGTAGTTGTTGTAATTGGTGCAACGCCAACAGTACCGCCCACAATTGGCTGAACGACCATATCTACGAGGCTGGTATGTAGACAGGAACCATCCCCATCGCCATCAATGCAGTACAAACCATCTTTATATTGAGCATTTGGGATGCTCAAAGAGCCTGAACTGTTGGGGCCTTTAACAGCAGAAAATTTAGCGAGATCGTCGGTTACTTGGGCTTTAGTTGGGTTTTTAGTAGTTGCAACGGTGGCAAGAGGAGGCGTAATTCTTCCAGAACGAATACCATCAATGTAGGTTCTAGCAGCTTGGCTTCCCAGTTCCACCCGCCTTGCCTGGACTCGCGTAGCTGTCGAGAGGACAATCACGGGGGCGATCGCACTCAGCAAAATCGCTACTACAATAATCGCCAGCAAAGACTCAATAAGGGTGAAACCTGACTCGCTACTGTTCAGAGTGCGCAGACCTAACCCCCTAGCCCTTTCCTTAGTAGGAAGGGAACTCAAGCCCCTCTCCTTGTAGGAGAGGGGTTGGGGAGAGGTTAACCCAACACTGCTGACACCTGAGTGACTAGATAGATGTTGCTGTTTTTTGGGTGTAATCATAGTTAATCGGCAGTCACTAGTTTTGAGATTGAACCTTTTTAGTCTTTACTGGTAGTCGCCCAAATTCCGACAAGAAGCATCCGGTTTGTTAGTGTCACTACCGTCGTTAGCAGCAAACCTGTTGTAGGTGTATGTGTTGCCATTTTGTGCACCAACAGCACCGCACAGCAAGGCTTTCACCCAAGGGTCATCCCGACCAACCTGTCTGAAGAACTCATCGGGAGAGCTGGTTTCTGGCAGTGTAAATCTTTGAGCGAACAAGTCAGGTAACTGCGAGAGCAACCCTACATCAAAACCCCATTGCCGTAAGGGTGGCTTATAGTAAGGCAGTTTACCCCAATTACTTCCTGGGGTAACGGAAAGGTTGTCCGTGGCATAAGCCTGCCGATATCCAAAAATCCCACCAACAGCATCCGAAGCAACAGTATCGAAGGGAGCCGTCGCAAAGTTACTGCGCTTTAGCTGAATAAACGATCCGCTAATTCTGGCGGCAATGTCCGCAGTACCGCTATTATCTGTCCAGTTTTCCAAGAAGCGCACAAAGTTATGCAGACCACCATTGATTTCAGCTAATCCGGTTGCAGGATTGACTCGCGTCGGCGTATCGCCCGTAGCAGCTACTAAATTGAAGGTTGTAGGATTAGCTTTCATCATCCACCGGGTTTCCCCAACCCGCGTACCTGGGTTATTCAAAGTAGCACTAGGAGTGCTATCTGTGTACTGAACCTGCAATACTGGCACCAACAATGGCTGCTCTTGGGAAGTCATCGCAGTCATCTTGAGATTTCCCGCTCCTAAAGCAGCTGGGAGGTTACTTCCAGAGAATCCCAGGAAGCGACCGCCAAGGATTTGAGTAGGATTGCTTATGAACAGAGCATTAGCAGGGCCTGCCGCATTGCTTCCCAGGAAGTTACCTGCTAGGCGGTGTGAACCACTAACAGCATTGAATCTGATGCCCCGATTGGAAACCCAGAAAACTTTGTTAGCATCAACTCCGTCAAGTTTAAGTTCTATCCTTTTTCCACCATTTAGACCAAGATCCATACGCCTGTTCAGTGGAGTTTTGAGGACAAATATAGAATCTGGGGTGCCTTTGAGAGTAATCGTTAGAGGAGTTGCTGGAGGTACAGGGGAGCCAATTCGAGATATAGTAGCGGTAGTAACAGGCAGCTCGTATACAAAAATTCCATCTCCCTTATCGTTATAGACAGGATCGTTGGAATTTAGAATTAGGTCTTTCTGGCCGTTCCAAGTGTCGGGATTATTGGTGGTACCTGTGCCATTAGCTATCCAGTCAGGAGTCAAAGCTGCAAGGGCGGCTCTAAAAGCTTCAATTTGAGCATTAGCTGGACAGGCGCCAGGAGTTATGGCAGCAGCAAGGTTAATTGAGTATTTCCTTGAAGTCCTCCCACCACCAGCACCATTGGTGCACACTGCGTAGTCTGAAGCGCCTATAGTAGGAGCAACAGCATTTAGGCTTCGTCCTGCTATATCAGGAGTATTGGGCAAAACTAGCTCTTCTACGTACTTTGTCGGGTCTGTTTCGTAGTAGAGCGGTCTGGCATTTACGTATGTTATATCCGTAGGTGTGCCTGGGTTGCCAGCTACATTGTTGGTTGTTCTAAACCAGAGTCCATTTCCATTATTAGCTGGTAACCCGATATTCGTTCCTGGTGCATTACCTCCATACTGACAGCCATTATTTTCAGGGGCATTGCCAGTGGGATCAACAGGACACCCAACTCCCAATGGTTTTGCAGCTGTATTAGCACCAATTTCTGTAAATACCAGTTCGCCTAATTGATTTCTGGCAAAAGCAACCCGACGAGCATAGCCTTGGTCTACTGGAATTAGTTGTTGAATGTTGAGGGTCAGCGGCTTGATTATCGAGCTCCTCGCTGTAGTCCCTGCTCCCAGACGGTCTACCACATTGCGATTACCACCTCCTGTAGTTTGAAAGGGAGTAGTCCAAGGTAATGTAGGCGCTTTTCCTGCAACAGCAAAAGCTTTACCCAGCTGATATGTCTTAATGTCTATTTCTTTGGTTTCAGGCGTTCCGTCTCCATCCAAGTCAACCTTGTCATATTCGGCATCTGTTATGACTCCAGGCGGCGCAACAGTATCTTGATAAAAGTCGCCATCGCCATTGACATCAAAACCAACTACCCAGTCATCTGCCGTGCATTCAGAAACTGGCAGTTTCCGGCAGATTTCCATCACATACTCAGGTGCTCGGTTTACCCGTCGCTGTACAGGTGTAACGAAATTGTTGAAGTAAGAACTGTTGGGGGCAGTCGCGTTGTTACCAGAGTACGAAGCATCTGTGAATGTAGATCCACCTACAGTTACAGGTAGGCTACCGCTGCTAAGACCGTTAGTGACAAAATTGTTGTCCCAGAAGCCGTTCTTCAGACGCTTGTTAAGTGAGTCTCTATCTCCCTGGTTATTACTCAGGTTGTAGTCTCCCTCATTTCGGTATCCGAACCGGAAGCCTAAAGCTGGATTGTCATTAATAGGGTTGAGATCATTATCACTCTTAGAAAGCAGTGTTATGGAATCTGCCAAAATCGTTGCCGGTCGCCAGTAGTCGCCAGTTGTGCATTTAGGCAGTCTGGGATCTTGGGGGCGACAAGCAAAGTTATCATTAATGTTGCTTCTGGCGTAGAAGTTATTCCAATTCGGAGTTAATAGGGTGCCAAACTCTTCATTACTGTGCTTATTGAATTCTCCCCAGATGTATGTAGGTAAATCTGTGGCTAAGATTAAACCTTTCTCTGCCTCCCTAAAGTTTTGATCCCGCCAGAGTGCGCTACCGTTAGTCAACACAATGCCGTTGGGACGGCGAGTGGGGTCTAACTGGAAGTCATTGGCACTCAGCTGCTTGCGACTTTCAATATCGTCTGTGCCAAGGTAACGCGGGTCTTTGTTGCTTAAATCCAGCAGCGCATCATCGCGAGAAGCGTAAATTATGCCGCTGTTTGGCAGCAGGTACTCTGGTGTTGCCAGTACATTAGCTCCACTTATTGTTTTTGTACGGAGTCTATTGATATCTAGTACAGTGGCGCGAACTTCCAGGGGCTGACGCTGCTCAACGCTAAGGGCTGTAGCAGTAGTAGCCGGAGGGCTACCAGGGGGTGGCGGCAAGATGTTGTAGTTCCCAGTTAGTTGTGCATTGCCATCATTTGTAAATGTTTCTAGTGCTGTAGTGACTGGATTATCGGTTTCTACTGCCTTAATTTGTCGGGCATCCAGAAAAGCCACTTCTTTGATTGCACCGTGAGGAATGAGAGCAGGGTTGGGATTTATAGTACCGCTCAAAATTTGCAAAGCGCAAACGGTAGAGTCGATAGCAGATTGCTCTGAAAGCGTTAGGGTCTCACCTTTGCCTTTCCGAATCAGAGCATTTCGCAGCGGCTCATTAACAAAGCGTCCGTTCGGAAACTTCAAATTTGCTTGATGATTTATTCTTGCCTGTAAACCCGCAGAAGCTGCATTGCCCGGTAACAAGCCAGTTCCTGGATTTGGTAAGGCACCTGCAACAGTCTGGGCATTGGCGTTAGGCGGCCCGTAAACTACGCCATTGTTTGATCTGGCTCCTTGCAGATCTGTGGGTGGCGTACCGAGTTGTTCGCCGCTGACATCAGGCAGTCCACTGGGGTTTCTGGCGGTAACGCTGTTAGTGGGGTCGTAGTAACTGCTGACGCAAGCAATAGGCGCTTGGTATTGAGCTGGAGCAGCGACATCGAAATTATCTACAGCGTAGTGATATACCGCAGTTGCCCGCATCCGCAGGTCGCCTTTAGCAAATTTGGGAGTGTTGGGGTCAATCGTGTTTGCGATTGTGCCAGGGTTTAAGTTTAAGTTGAAAGTACTTAAGAGTTCAGCTGGCAGAGGTATCCACCCAGGCGCCGTCCCAATAGCAGGTGAATTATCAAACACTTTTGTCCCCGCTCGTCCCGGCGACATAGGCATAGTGTCCGGCCATACTATGGGGTACTGTTCTACAACACCAGTCGCGGGGTCATCGTAGGTTAGTAATTTTTCTACTTGTGAGGTATTGGGGTTATCGTAAGTTGGTGGTGGTAGAAAAGAATTCTTGCGCTCGTAAACTCCGGCACCAGTGATGACGCGCAGACCGCCGACGTTATCTAGTGGCGTTACAGGTTTTTCGGCTGCTGCCTTTTCCCATAAGTCGTCGCGGTTGATTGTCCCTAGATTCACCAACTCTCTAACTTGAGTAGTGCGGTACCGAGTTCCGCCTCCATCTTTCCAACTAGCCCCTGTAATTTCTTGCGGTTCGTTTTCACCAACAAAGGTTGTGCCTTTTTTCCAGACAGCAGGCAGGTTATTACCGACTAGAATGCGATCGCCTAAATAGTTTTCTTCTTTATCCTCTTGCTGTTTTTCCGGTTCGGTTGCTTCTAGTTGGTTAATCTTCAGCGTTAGCTTTGTATCAGTACCCGTTTTGCCATCAGCTGTGCTAGTAGGATACATCCACTTATCTGGTGGTGCTAAGCCGTCAAGGCTGGTACCGCCAAGTACGTTTGCTTTACTGTAGCCTGTAGTTCCCGCTCCGGGCTGACCAGTATAAGGAACCTCGCTAAAGGGAACGCGACGGGTACGATTTCTAAACCATAGTTCCAGTTGTTTTCTGCGTTCCTTGTCTTGTTCGCCATCAGGAACCGCCTTAACTTTTCTGTCAACATCCGGCGGATCGGTTGTCCTCGCGTTATCAAACTGTGCATCAACCAGCAATGCGATCCGTTCTGCATACGCCTGGGTGTTATACCCTACCAGCGTTGGAGCGTTGCTTGTAGATTGATTAGTACTGTTAATTGCCTGGTTTGTTGTTGGATTGTTTCTTATTCCCTGGAACAAATGGACATTAACTGCACCTTTATTACTGCCAGCAGCGATTCCACCAAGCGCCACATTGCCGCCAACAATAATCTTGCTACTTTCCTCTTGGTAGTAACAAGAATCCTTACTACTGACTTGATACAGGCTAATATTATTATCCGTTTCTCCTGTTAGGAGATTGCTATTAGTAACAACTCTTCCATTCAACCGAAATTCGGGACCTGGGGTGATCTCCAAGTCGTCCTCGAATACAACGGCATTGTTACTAATAGGAATCCGGCTTCTGTCTTGCTGATACTCTAAAGCCGAAAATCCTTTATTACCCTTGTATGGTTCATACTTCGTCGGATCGGTGGGAGCTGGGGTTGCGGGAATCGGAACCGTAGCTGAATACACAAAAAAGCTTTTCTTTAGTTGTCCGTTTATTGAATACCACCCAGAGTTACCGACCAAACTAGCAGAACTGTCGCCTGCTTGCTCACACTGTCCTCCTGTTCCTGCGGTATTCATGGGCGGCGTTCTTGCCTCTAGCGGGCCTCTTGGCCGGTCAAACTTGCCGCCACTTTGAGTGGGACTGCGAAAGAAAATCCCATAAAGGGTGTAGCTGTCGTACTTACCGTTATTATCGGTATCAATGGGAAATCTCCAGGCTGTTGCCAGAGTTTCATCGTTTTCTAATTTAATGTTGGCATTTGCGGTTGATTTATTAATACTGCCATCGTTGCCGTATTTACCATCATTCTTTAAAAAGTCAGCGACCAGTTTTACAGGCTCTTCGTCATTGAAGGTATATCTTTTTAACTTGCCGGGGCCAGCAAATGCACCATACAGTGCGCTTTCTGCGGGAGTTCCTCTAGGAAGGGTAGGATCAGCAAATAACTCATCAATTTTTGCTTTTGCACGTTCTAATGCTGGCGTTGCTGCTTCAAGTACAACCCTATCTACCCTAACGTTACTGGCATTTTTGGAGCGCTCAAATGACCGGAACACCATTGCCGTTGTCAGCAAGATGACGACCAAAATTACCATTGTCACCGTTGGCAATATAAATCCAGCGTTTGCCAGATTTGCTTTGTTCCCAGTTACCAATATGCTCCGCAAGAGCCAATTCATCAGCTTTTTGGTGACAGCTTTTGCTATCTGCACCATTTCCCGGAACAGATTTTGAATGGCTTTGAGTAGCTTTTTGTGGGGTGACATACTTGCTTTCCTGTCAAACGTTGGATAGGGCTGAAATGAAGACTGAGGAGTAAATAATCTGCGGTAAATTAAATTTATATAAAAGGCAGATGGGCTGAACTACCCTAATCGCCTTGGTAAAGCTTCATCAAAACTTCATAATTTTGGCGTTCTTTTCTGTCTTAACAAGTCTAAACTTTGTTATCAACCGGGAAAGTACGCATTTAGATGTAATAAATTTTTATTAAGTTTTTCAGTATTTTTCCGGATCATAAATCCTCCACCAGAATTCTGAGACAGAAGTGAGGTTTGCGCTTCCCCCACAAGACTGATTTAGGGAAGATGTATGAGTTGTCTGTGAAAGATAGCGATCGCCTTAAACATAACTTAACAAACAAGGTGGGGAAATTACTGTATTTAGCATACCCACCTGTCTTAGAAAACCTATCACCTCTCGCAAAAAAAATCGGGAAGCCGCCCAACACCCGACAGAAGCAGGATAGGCATCACAACGGTAGGGACGTTGGATACAAAAAGTTTTATCCCCTAGCCCCCTTTTTTGAGGAGGGCTAGGGAGATGTAAACAATACAGTGTTGCCATCAAAATTTCTACAGAAAAAATAATCAGAGAAATTTCGAGAGTGGCTGCATTAATAGTGATTTAGGTTGATTCCAGCTTCGTTCGCCATTGCTTGCAAACCCTTATGTTGTAAGGTTTTGATTGCTTTGGTAGAAAGCCGCAGTTTCACCCAGCGATTGCCTTGCGCCCACCAAATCCGCTTCGATTGCAGGTTGGCTTCCTGTAGCTTTTTGGTGCGTCGGTGAGAGTGGGAAATGGCAAAGGCATTATTCGCCTTTTTTCCGGTCAGCTGACATTTGCGCGACATAGAATATCTCCAGATTGGGGTTCGGTTAAATGACCACAGAATTCGGTCTATGGCTAGACAAACAAAGTCTCGCGCAACGCGAGACTTTGGCAAGATGTCTATTGTATCGAATCTCTGGTTCTCAGGCTAAGCTTGGGAACGCGAGATGGTTGCTAGTTGCTAACGTTCTGTGAGACGAGTTAGCACCTGATTCGACCGTTCTACAAAGGTTTTCATCCCTTCGGCATCAAATCCTTTTTGAGCCATGAGCGCCAAATCGTAAATATGTTGACAGATTAGATTAGTCAACTCGCCTGTAGGCGATCGCCCTTCTTCTTGAATAATACTACCTTGACTCATGTGAGTGAGATTCTGGATCAGCGGGTGGGCGGTGTTCACTACCAGGACGTGTTCTTCGGGAAACTCAACATTTTGCTGCTGCATGAGTGCGTTCATCTCTCGCAACCGTCGCAGCACTTCTGGTAACAGCACCATTGCGGGTGGCGTTGCTTGCAGGTCATCTGACTTCAGCGCCTCGGTGCGGATGTTAAGTTTGGGTTTGTTGAGGGCTTGCTGAAATAGTTCTTTGATTTGTTCGCTGCGGGTTTTGTTGGTTTTAGGGTCAACAATTTCGCCGGATTTATCTTGGTCAATTAGGGTCTTGTCCAGTTCTGAGTCTACGCGGGAGAACTTGACATCAGGATGTTCCCGTTCTAGGAAGCTGATGAAGTGGGTGTCTATGAAGGAGTCCATAAACAGAACTTCTAAACCCTGGCTTTTATGTAATTGTACGTAGGTTGCTTGGGTGACTTCATCGGTGCAGTAAAAGACGCGGTTTTCTTGGCGTTCTTTGTTGCGTTCCAGGTAGTCTTTGAGGGTGGTGTATTGGGATGTTGGATTTTGTTGTTCTCCGGAGGCTGGGGTGACTTCTTGCCAAACATCGCCTTCCTGGGATTGTACTTCGACGGCTGGGGGAGTTTCGGGAGTTGCTTGTGTAAGGTTGGCGGTGGTGCGATAGATGATGATGTCTTCGACTTGTTTTTTGAATTTGTCGTCGTTGAGGGAGCCAAATTTGACGAAGGTGCCAACATCTTGCCAGCAACGGATGTATTCTTCGCGCTGTTCGCGGTAGAGTTCTTTTAAGCGATCGCCTACTTTCTTGGCGATGTAATCTGCTATTCTCCTGACGGTGCGATCGTTGGTAAGGGCGCTGCGGGAGACGTTGAGGGGGATGTCAGTGCTATCAATGACACCTTGCAGGGGTAGGAGGAATTTGGGGATAACTTCTTCGCAGCGATCGCTCACAAACACCTGGTTACAGAATAGTTTAATCTGCCCTTTGGTGACATCGACATCCGGCTTCAGCTTCGGGAAGTAGAGAATCCCATTCAGAATGAAGGGATAGTCAGTATTTAGATGCACCCACAGCAACGGCTCTTCTTGGAACGGGTAGAGGTAGCGGTAGAATTCTAGATAATCTTCTTTGGTCAGGTTTTGCGGCGATTCCTTCCACGGTGCCTTTTGACGGTTGATTACCTCCCCATCCAGTTTGATAGACACTGGCATGAAGTCGCAGTAGGTTTTCACCAACTGACGAATCCGCATCGGTTCCAGATATTCCTGTTCTTCATCCTGAAGGGTCAGGGTAATAGTCGTACCGCGTTCAGTGCGGGGCGACTCTTCTAAAACAAAGGCTGGCGAACCGTCGCAAGACCAGTGTACTGCTTGCGCTCCTGGCTGGTATGAGAGGGTATCAATCTCGACTTTTTGCGCCACCATGAAGGAGGAGTAAAAGCCTAGCCCGAAGTGACCAATAATTTGCTGTTCGGCGCTGGCTTTATACTTTTGGATAAATTCTTCAGCGCTGGAGAAAGCAACTTGGTTGATGTACTTCTTCACCTCATCGGCTGTCATCCCGATGCCGTTATCGGTGATAGATAGGGTCTTTTTGTCTTTGTCAATAGCGATGTTAATTTCTGGTTCGCCTATTTCGCCTGTGACTTCCCCAGCGAAGGACACCATTTTAAGTTTCTGGATAGCATCGACGGCGTTGGATACCAGTTCCCGCAAGAAGATTTCGTGGTCTGTGTAGAGGGACTTCTTGATAATCGGGAAAATATTCTCGGTATGTATCGTGATTGTGCCTTGTTCCAGCATATATATCTTGTGGTAGTTGTGTAAAAACTTTCTAAAGATTGATTGTGAGCGATCGCAGATGCTTGTGAGAAAGGGTTTTTCCGCCCTTGAGGAATTCGGATTTCCCTACTTGCTGGTCTATATTCGTTCAATTAAGCTTGCTAAAGGCTAATTTTTAGCCTTTTTTTCCAGTACGAAAAAATAGTGATATGGATTCAATGGATCGATAAATTCTCTTTTAATTGTAAGACCCGCTTTTTCAATCGAGTTTACCAGACGCTGTTTCGGGTAGCCTTTCAATCCCATTTCCCAGTAGTGTTCATCTTCGGTTAAGGGCTTTTGGCTCCAGAATCGGGGAACGTGGAGAAAAAGATGTCTTGGTCTTTGTTTTAAAGAATATTTAAACTGAATTGACAAAAATAAACTGCGATAGGGAACCGATATTACCAGAAACTTTTTAGTAGCGTTTGCAAGTTTCTCCAGGGCTTTTTCTGATTTGTCATAAGGGATATGTTCTAGCACTTGAAAAAGCGCGATCGCATCAAATTTATCTTCTGGCAGTGTAAAATCACTTGCTAGATCCAGAACCATCTCCGGCTTTAATTCTGCGTCAAAATCAGCGGTTGTGACGTTATATCCAAACTTCCTTAACAAGTCCGTGAAAAGTGAATTAAATATTCCAATTTCCAGAATATTATTTACTTGCTTTCCTAATCCTTTGATGATACGCACCTGATTGTAGTAGCTGATTAGTCTGTCTTTTGATATGTATTCATCGCTTGGAATTTTAGACGTATTTATACTTGTCATAAAATGTCCCAACCAAATAAACTACTATAGTAACTCTGTCATTAGTTGCTTCACCGTTTGGGTAGCAACATCCCAATTTAGCCGAGATTGATACTCTTCAAATGAGGAGATAGCCATTTTTTTATATTCACTATAATTTTCCATTATAAAGACAATATAGTTACAATAATCGGATATATTAGCTTCTAACGCAAAAGTTTTTCCATTTATATTTTCTTTAATAATGGTTGGTATACCGCCAGTATTTGTTGCTAAACAAGGAACCCCAAAAGAATTTGCTTCGCAGAAAACATGACCATAAGATTCTGCTCGCGAAGGTAAAATTAAAAAATGGGACTCTCTTAACAATTTATTTATTTGATCCTTACCTTCTTGACTGGATTTATCGATAAACCCTAATGATTTTATAAAACCAGGTAAAGGCTCATTAGTCATAGGCTGGCATCCCACTACTGTCAATTCAGTATTCAAACCCATTAGGTTTAAACTTTTAGCTATTTCAAGCGCTAAATCTCCCCCTTTCCTGTACCAGTCAACTCCCACAAACAATAACTTACACGGGCTTGAAACCCTAGATTCTACTAAGATACGAATCTGATCGCTCGTTCTGTCGCACCCTATATTTGCTCCCCAGGGAACTACTTTTACTTTACAAGGATTAAGACCATAGATATTAATCGCTGTTTCAGCAGCCCACTCAGACGAGAGTATTACTAATTTACATCTATCCAATGCAGCTTTTTCCATCGCATATATATTAGTTTCGGTTTCCTTAGACAGATTGCTCAAATAAGGATAAAAATTAATTAATCCAGCCAAGGTTGAATCTGTCCACAAAACAATTGGCTGCTTACATTCGAGATAAGCAATAGGTACTGCATTTTCTGGACAAAGCACTATATCTGAGTTTAACCTAAATAGTTTTTCAGAAATTTGATATGCATAATCTCTAAGCACTAAGGGTTCTGCCCATCGGTAGTAATCTTTGTGAAGTAAGTTACGGTAAAAACTCCACTTAGGTCTAGTTAGTAATGAAAAATTTT
The DNA here is from genome assembly GCF_014695815.1 of Trichocoleus sp. FACHB-6. NCBI lineage: Bacteria > Bacillati > Cyanobacteriota > Cyanophyceae > Leptolyngbyales > Trichocoleusaceae > Trichocoleus > Trichocoleus sp. FACHB-6. The sequence continues at coordinate 55,756 of NZ_JACJOY010000097.1, read as the reverse complement.
TATTCAAACATCCAATGTAGTCAAGCTCAATAGACTGACTAGCTAAAGATTTTGCTATGTAAGAACCAGCTCCAGCAAGCCCTACTTGATTTTTAGACCAAGTAGAAGTATTAGAAATATCGTAAGTGGTAATATAAGCTATTTTCATAAATTAGCTCTTTAGATTAAATCCATAAATAATTCCTTGGCTGTTTGAGTAGCAACTGTCCAATTTAGACGATTTTGATACTCATTAAATGAAGATAAAGCTAATTTTTTATACTCTGAATAGGTTAAAAAAATATTATAAATATAATTACAGTAGTCACTAATACTTGCATTGAGCGAAAACACTTTTCCATTCAAAGTATCTTTAATGATTGTTGGTATTCCACCCACGTTTGTAGATATGCACGGGACTCCAAAAGAATTTGCTTCACAAAAAACATTGCCATAAGCTTCTGCTCTTGAAGGCACTATTATGAAGTGAGATTCAGCTATCAATTTGTTGATTTTATTTAATCCTTCTTCTGTGGATTTATTAATAAAACCAGGATTAACAACAAAATAAGGATATGAATCGTTCTGGAAAGGCTGGCACCCAACTATTGTTAATTCAACATTTAACCCTGTCTTTTGTAACTCGCTTGCTACTTCCAAGGCTATGTCGCCACCTTTCCTATACCAATCTACACCTAAGAAGAGTAACTTACATTGGTTTGATGGTCTGGCATCCACAATCTCTTTGATGTCTTCCAAGGTTCTGTTACACTCAACGTTAGCACCGGAAGGAATAACTTTTACTTTAGAAGGGTCAACTTGATAAATATCAATTACCTTTTGTGCAGCCCAGTCGGATGAAAATATAGCGTAACTGCATTTATCATAGGTAAGTTTATCCATTGCAATTAATTGCTCAAGTGTATCTTTACAGAGGTTGGTTTGATCAGGGTAAAAGTTCATTAATCCAGCATAAGAAGAGTCTGTCCATACAATAACTGGTTGCTTGCATTCTAAGTAAGAAGCTAAATTTATGTCCGGGCATAAAACAATGTGGGGATTTATATCTAATAGTTTTTGATAGATTTGAGAAGCGTAGCTTTGGTTAACAATTTTTTCTGCCCAAGGTTGGTAAACCTGCTTGGTAAAATGCTTGTGCCAGCGATTTTTAGTTTTGAATATATATTTATATATAGGTGAGTAATTTTCTTTTAAAGGTCCAATGTATTCCAATGATTCGCACTGCTTAGCAAGGGCAAGAGCTTTGTAGTAGTTAGTCCCACAATGACCAATCATTTTTCGGTGCCAAGTATGCCTATTTAAAATATCATAGTGGGTAGCGAAGGCTATTTTCATAACGAATTACACAGGCTCCAAAAAAGAATAATTTAGTAAAGTGAAATAGCTTTGGCTAGTTATAGCAATCCTATTTGATTTGTAGAGAAGTATGCAACGTCTTTACGTTTTTAACGAACCGCAGAGACGCTAAGGGCGCAGAGGAAGAGAAAAGAGAGAGTTTCATAAATGAATTAGGATTAATATATAGCGTTTCTCGGCTGAATGAGGTACAAGTTCAGGGGTTGAAAGCCTCGTGGGGTTTGACATCTGGTGTACCTCACTCTTATAGGAACCGCTATATTGCTTTTTACTACTGAAAAACTGCACGGTAGAGCTGTACTGTTTTTTGGCTTAATACAGACCAGTCTAGCATCTCTAATGGAGCCTGGTTGGCGCGTGGAGTATGCACTGCCCAATCTAAGCCTTCGCGGAGGATATCTGAGGTTAGCTCATCTGAGTAGGTTTTAACCCACGCTTCTCCTACTAATGCCTGTAGTTCACCCAGCGCACCCTTGTGCGGTACTAATATTGGGCAATCGAAGGAAAGAGCAAGTATTGCGCTGCCGGAGTTTAAAATTTCTTGAAATGGCAAGACTACTAAATCTGCTGATTTGAGGTAAAATTGCACATTGTCGGGCGGCACATATTGCATGGATAATCTGACGCGAAAATCACCATCTGCTGCCTCAAATACTTCTGTTTTAAGTTCTGGTAAATCGGGAGTGCCTGCTACCACTAAAACTAAATCGGCATCATCTAATTCGCCAAATGTGCGGATTAAGTGGGGAACGTTTTTATAGGGGGATATATGTCCTAGAAAAACTATGGTTCTAGCTTTTTCTGGTATATCTAATGTTTTCCTGGCACTAATTTTATCAACTTGATTTGGATATTCTCCACGATAATGTCCGTGGGGTACGACCGAGTTTAAGCGTTGTTTAAGAGAAGGGAAAGTTTCTTCAGCTAGAGTTTTTCCTGCCTCGCACATACTAATATATGCGTCTACACGAGATACGAGTTCTGACTGAAACCAATCCGCTATCTGGGGATGCAAAACGATGTGGGGGATTTTGTCGTGAAAAGTCCAGATGATGCGCGTCCCTTGGTGCCGCACTCTGTCTATAAGAGCAAGCATGGCTTTTGCTCTTATAAAAGCTAAAGTTGGGTTGGGATGGCGTACTATCGTTTCGGCTGCCCAGTGTAGATGAAAAATATCGTAGTGTTGGCGTAACAATTTGAGGGGCGAAAATTCTTCAACTGTCACCCCTTGTTGGCCCATCTGGGAATACAACAACCAGTTATACGGGTTTTTGTATCTGGTTTTGAACGCAGGCCAAGCAATTACTTTCATGTTTAATGTTACTTTCGCCTAAGCTTTTGGATGTTGTATTTACATCAAAATAGCACGAGATAATTTTATACGTAGATGCACTGTAGGTTTAGAAATAAATCGGAGGCGGTCGCCTTCGGAATACGTTCCCAGGCTGAGACTGGGAACGCGATGAATGTAAGCAGTGGAAGTTTATGGAATGACTTTTGTAGGAGAGACTGGAAGACTCGTCTCTACAATAGATTCGGAAATCTTGAGCGGTTGTTTTTTCCTGAAGGTGAGGGCATTATCTACGCAATCAACTACGATGGTGTCACCGCTGACAAAAGTGTTTTCTAGAAGGGCGGTTGCTAGAGTATTCTGCAATTCACGCTGAATGGCACGTTTCAGGGGACGCGCACCATAAACTGGATCGTAGCCAGCCTCCGCTATGTGGTCTTGAGCTGCTGACGACAGTTGTATGGTAATTTTCTGATCCGCCAGCATGCGCTCAATCTGCTTGATTTGAATCCCCACAATTTGCCGCAGTTCTTTGCGGTTGAGCGTGTGGAAAAGAATTATGTCGTCCACCCGGTTAAGGAATTCCGGACGGAAATGCGATCGCAGCGCATCTGTCACCTTCTTCCGCATCAACTCATATTGTGCATCATTCCCAGCCACATCCAGAATATGCTCGCTGCCAATGTTGCTGGTCATCACAATTACTGTATTCCGAAAGTCTACCGTCCGACCTTGGGAATCCGTTATCCTACCATCATCCAGCACCTGTAACAAAATGTTGAAGACATCCCGGTGCGCCTTTTCCACCTCATCCAGCAACACCACCGAGTAGGGACGACGACGAATCGCCTCTGAAAGTTGACCCCCCTCCTCGTAGCCTACATACCCTGGAGGCGCACCTACAAGGCGCGAGACAGCGTGTTTCTCCATGTACTCGGACATATCAATCCGCACCAAGGCATCATCGCTATCAAACAGAAACTGAGCTAAGGCACGCGCTAACTCAGTTTTGCCCACACCAGTTGGTCCCATGAACAGGAACGAACCAATCGGACGACCGGGATCTTTCATCCCTGCACGGGCGCGACGAATTGCCGCCGCCACAGCCGAAACCGCTTCTGATTGACCAATAACACGCTCGTGCAAGTGGGATTCCAAATGTAGCAACTTTTGACGTTCCGACTCTAAGAGTCGGTTCACGGGGATGCCAGTCCACTTGGCGACGATTTCGGCGATGTCACCCTCTCGTACTTCTTCGCGCAATAAAGCCGAACCGCGAGATTGCATTTCCAACAGCTGGGCTTCTTTGGCTTCCTTGTCGCGTCCTAACACCTCCAACCGCCCATACTTAAGCTGTGCAGCCTTGTTCAAGTCATAGGCGCGTTCCGCCTGCTCTATCTGCACCCGCAGGTGATCCTCTTCCTCCTTGACAGCATTAATTTCTTCCAACAGTTGCTTTTCAGATTGCCACTGAGAGCTTAGTTGACGTTGTTTTTCACTCAAAGACTCAATTTCTTGCTCAATGCGCTCCAAACGCTCTTGGGAAGAACGGAAAGCACCGACAACAGTTATACCCAGCCGTTGACCTTCCCCTTGCAAAGATAGCTTTTCCATCTCTAGCTGCATCAGTCGGCGGTCAATCGCTTCTAATTCTACTGGCTTGGAGGTAATCTCCATTTTCAGCTTAGCTGCTGCCTCGTCCACCAAGTCTATCGCCTTATCTGGCAAAAACCGTTCTGTGATGTAGCGATCGCTCAAAGTAGCAGCAGCCACTAAAGCGGAATCCGTAATCTTCACGCCGTGATGAACTTCGTAGCGTTCTTTCAACCCTCGCAAAATCGAAATCGTATCTTCTACTGAAGGCTGATTTACATAAACCTGCTGAAATCGACGTTCTAGCGCCGCATCTTTCTCGATATGCTTACGATACTCATCCAGCGTACTCGCCCCTATACAGCGCAATTCCCCCCGCGCCAACATTGGTTTGAGTAAATTACTCGCATCCATCGCCCCTTGAGTTGCACCAGCACCGACGACGGTATGTAACTCATCGATGAACAGGACAATTTGACCGTCAGAAGAGGTAACTTCGCGCAATACCGCCCGCAGCCTGTCTTCAAATTCTCCCCGATATTTGGCACCCGCAATCAGACTACCCATATCCAGGGCGATCAACTGGCGCTTTTTCAGAGATTCCGGAACATCCCCGTTAACAATCCGCTGCGCCAGACCTTCTGCGATCGCTGTCTTCCCTACGCCCGGTTCCCCAATCAGCACCGGATTATTCTTACTCCGCCGAGATAGCACCTGCACCACCCGACGAATTTCCTCGTCTCTCCCAATTACCGGGTCGAGCTGACCAGATTTTGCCTTTTCTGTTAAGTCTTGTCCGTATTTTGCCAACGCCTCATAGCGTGCCTCTGGATTTTGGTCTTGTACTTTCTGAGCGCCCCGGACATCCTTGATTACCGCTTCTAGTTTCTGTCTGTCAACGTTGAAGCTTTTAAGCAAGCGCCGCCCGACGCGGTCATCTTCCGCAAAACCAAGCAATATATGCTCTATGGCAATAAATTCATCTTGTAAGGCACTTTTTGCTGCGTCAGCCTTGTCTAGCATGACATCTAAGCCTCTGCCCAGGTACAGCTGGTCAATTACGGTGACTTTTGGCTGGCGCTGGCTGAAGGCTTCCAGTTGCGCCTTTAATGCTGTGGTGTCTACCGCTGCTCGACTCAAAACCCGACTCGCCAACCCGTCTTGTTCTATCAGGGCAATGGTTAAATGCTCTACCTCTAGCTGCTGATTTTTGAAGCGACGCGCCACATCTTGGGATTTGACGATGCCTTCCCAGGCTTTTTCAGTAAACTTGGTAGAGTCAGTAGGCTGCATTTTATAAAATATATCTCAGTCAAATAGCGTGTCCCACACGCTAGTATAACAATCTGTTATTGGTCATTGGCCATTAGTTATTAACTAAAGTGCGCCAGAGAATTTTATGGCGCTACACAAACAAAGCCGTAGCCAGCTAATAGGCTGCCTTGGCGGTCTTTGTTTGTGTGGCCCCGACTTTACTCGTCGGGGTTTAGCTTACGCCTCTTGCTCAACAGGTTCAGCTTCTGGCTTCGCCTCGCGGACTTCCTGCTTGACTGTGAGGTAACGGATCACGTCCTCGGAAAGACGCATTGCCCGTTCTAGAAGCGCAATCTGGCTGCCATTGCACTTATAGTTCATCTGGACGTATACACCTTCTCGGTGCTTGCCAATTTCCTGAGCCAAACGTCGCCTGCCGCGATGCTGAGTTTCAATCTCCTCAGCTCCATTTTCGGTCAGGATGTTCTGGTATTTGGCGATCGCTAGGTTGGTTTGTTCCTCGCCTAAGTCGGGACGGAGGATGTACATAGTTTCGTAAACGATCTGCATTTTGGTAATCTCCTTATGGACAATGAGGCTTCTTGGGGGGCTAGGAACTAGGGAGGAGGTGACTAGGTACTGATTCCTCGCCTTGTGGTCTTCTACCCTCATAACTCTTCCCTAACGCCTAACAACATGAAGAAGCAAGGACTTAAAATCTTACTACCAGTTCACAAATTCTACAAATTAACCAGGCTAAATTTGCATCTGTGACATTTGAAGCACACTCTTAAAGCATAATCAAACATTACTCAACCATATGGCGCAGCGCTACGTCCGAGTTCGCACTGAAAAAGGACAGACTTACTACGGTTTACTGCAACTGAGCCGAGGTGTTCAGGTGCTTGATGCGCCTCCCTGGTTGCATGGGCAACCTACAGATTTGCAGTTAGAACCAGACACTTACCAAATTTTGGCTCCTTGTGCGCCGTCTAAAATTATTGCCGTGGGCAAGAATTATGCTAACCATGCGGCGGAAATGGGAACCCAAGTGCCAAAAGAGCCGCTGCTATTTCTCAAACCGCCGACTTCTGTCACCGCAGTGGGTACAGAAATTCATTATCCGCCGCAATCGCAGCAGGTGGACTATGAGGGCGAGTTAGCTTTAGTGATTGGCGAGCGCGCTTGCGATTGTACGCCAGAGGAGGCACAAGAAAAAATCTGGGGCTACACTATTGCCAATGATGTTACTGCCCGCGATCTGCAAAAATCAGATGGTCAGTGGACGCGGGCAAAAGGGTTTAATACCTTTTGCCCCCTGGGTCCGTGGATTGTCCGCGAATTGAGTCCTGCTGCCCGCTTGCAAACTTTTCTTAATGACAATAAACAGCCAGTGCAGTCTGCCTCAATTAATCAGATGGTATTTTCGCCAGATTATCTGGTGTCTTACATCTCTGGGGTGATGACACTGCTGCCTGGGGACGTGGTGCTTACCGGAACACCGCAGGGAGTGGGACCGATGCAAGTGGGCGATCGCGTCCGCATCGAAATTGAGGGTATCGGTCAGATGGAAAATACCGTTGTGGTACGCCCCACACCGACGGCACCATAAACAAAGAAATGCCTGCGGCTTGAAACTAGCGCAATTGGGTGTAAGCTGCCTCGGAAATGGCGGGTATTTCTCCGTAACGTCCCAGTATTGACTGGACAACTGAATAGCCGCAGGCTACCAGCGTTCCTAAAAAGACTACATTGAACAGCGTTTGTGTGATTAAGTTTGCGCCGCCTAGCGCTGGAACTAAAATCTGCAAAAGCATACTGCACAGAAACAGCAGGATATCTAAAAGTATTGCCTGCATGGTGTTGAAACGAATAAAATGGTTAATGTTTTCGTTTCTAACTACTCCTAAGAACAAGGCAAAGAAAATTATTAAGCTGGCAAAAGGTATATCGTAAATTGCTAACAAAGGTGACAGCGGCGTGTAGATAAGGCCAAATACAGGAAACTGTCTAACCAGAAACAGACGAAAAGGATACGCCGAAAGTAAAGGCAGTATATAAGGAAGGCAAGAAAAAATCCGGTCTTTGGTTGTTGTTGAACCACGCCAAGTCATCGTGCGTTCTCCTGTTGTAATGTTATTAATCGCTAGTTCTTACTAAGTTCAGGATAACGCACAGCACCAGGTCAACCATGTTGGGGCTGCTTGAGGCGGATCTTTCCCCCAGATGGTTCCGGGGTAGCGATCGCGCTCATTTAATATTGGCAATCCGGAAGCCCATGAGACACTCGTATTGCTCCGGTTGATTTTCCGTCAGCTTGTGAATCGATTGACCACAGCCGAGTTGTCCTTTCCGCCAGCGGGGTTGACCGCTAGAGTCTGCTAGTAAACAGTTCTGACAAACTTGCTTGGGAGAGAGAATTTGTTCATCCGTAAGAATGACTAACATTTGACACCTCCCTTAAGAGGCTTATCCGCTTTCCTCAATTTTAAGCCAGGTTTTCGGGAATATATGGTAAATTAACATACACCTTAATGTCTTTAACCCTTATAGTCTTGAAGTTTTAATATGTCTGTTGTCAGGCAAGGTATTTTTAGGAGAGACGGAACTCCGTAGAATCACTGATAGAGTGTTAACAGAAAGGTCAGGACGGACGCGACTCCAACAGCATTAAAATAAAAGACTCAGGAAAATACAGGCGCAAGCCAGAAAAGAAAGCATCCGAACTAAAGTAGGAAGCGATCGCTAACAGTATCTCTAGGGGTTTACTCCGTGACAAAAACTAACTTAGACTTTCTCGCCCAAACCGATCCCGTCGTTGCCGAGTTTATTGGGCAGGAACTCCAGCGTCAACGCGACCACCTGGAACTGATTGCCAGTGAAAACTTTGCCTCAGCAGCGGTTATGGCAGCACAAGGTTCCGTCTTGACGAATAAGTACGCCGAAGGCTTGCCTGGAAAGCGTTATTACGGCGGCTGCGAATTTGTAGATAAAATTGAGCAACTGGCAATTGACCGCATTAAACAACTATTTGGGGCGGCTCATGCCAACGTACAACCCCATTCCGGGGCGCAGGCGAATTTTGCCGTTTTCCTGTCGCTGTTGCAGCCTGGAGACACGATTATGGGAATGGATTTGTCCCACGGGGGACACTTAACCCACGGTTCGCCAGTGAATGTATCGGGAAAGTGGTTCAAAGTTTGTCATTACGGTGTCAGTAAAGAAACAGAGCAGCTAGACTATGACCAAATTCGGGATTTGGCGCTGCAACATGGTCCTAAACTACTAATTTGCGGTTACTCAGCTTATCCGCGAGTAATAGAGTTTGAGAAATTCCGCGCGATCGCAGACGAAATTGGGGCATACCTGTTAGCCGATATCGCCCACATTGCCGGGTTAGTCGCCACAGGGCATCACCCCAACCCCCTCCCCCACTGTCACGTCGTCACCACGACCACTCATAAGACCCTGCGCGGTCCCAGAGGTGGTTTAATTATGACCAATGACCCGGAATTGGGTAAGCAGCTAGATAAAGCCGTTTTCCCCGGCACACAAGGTGGGCCTTTGGAACACGTTATTGCTGCTAAGGCAGTTGCTTTCGGGGAAGCACTGACACCAGCCTTTAAAACGTATTCAGGGCAAGTGATTGAAAATGCCCGTGCCTTAGCTGCCCAGTTGCAAAAACGCGGCTTTAAGATTGTTTCTGGCGGCACTGACAATCACCTGATGCTAGTAGATTTGCGTTCCATCGGCATGACTGGCAAGCAAGCCGATCATCTGGTGAGTGGGGTAAATATTACCGCCAACAAAAATACCGTTCCCTTCGATCCAGAGTCGCCTTTTGTAACGAGTGGCTTGCGGCTGGGAACGCCTGCAATGACAACTCGCGGTATGGGAACAACGGAATTTACCGAAATTGGCGATATAATTGCCGAACGGCTGCTGAATCCGGAAGACGAAGCAATAGCGGCTGCTTGTCGGCGTCGAGTTGGGGCATTATGCGAAGTCTTCCCCCTATACCCCCATCTAACAATTCCTGTCCCAGCTCTAGCTTAGTTACCAGTCATTGGCCAGCGGTCAGTAGCAACGGACAACTGACCCCTGACAACCGACAAATGACGACTAACTACTGACGTTTACCGTCCCAAATGTAGTAGACTCTGCCTGACGCCTTTTTTAAAGGATGAAAGATCAATAGCGATTAGTTAACAGCTAACAGCTTTTTTGAATTATCCTTTGTGATGTCTCGCACCCTACTAAATTTCAGATGCCTCCCCAGCTATACCATCTGGTTGCCTTTCTCGTCTCTGCCTTTGTTGTCCTCTGGACGACACCCGTTGTCAACAAAATTGGCTTACAAAAGGGATTGGTTGATTTACCCGGTGAACGCAAAGTCCACAAGCAGCCGATAGTGCGAGTGGGAGGTATCTCTATCTTTGCAGGTACCATAATCGCCCTGCTGATTGTTTGGGGAACCGGGGGATTTGGCACTCTCAGCGCAGATAAATCCTCCGAGATTTGGGGAGTCACGGTTGGTGGTCTAGGCTTTTTCCTGATTGGGCTAGCCGATGACTTGTTCAGTCTTTCGCCCTTCACGCGGCTGTTTATGCAAATAATCATTGCTAGCTGGGCGTGGCACTTCGGCGTCCAAATTGACTTTCTCACAGTTCCCTTCGCTGGGCTTGTAACTTTGCCAGACACCATCAGCTGGCCGATCACAGTCATTTGGCTGGTAGGTATGACCAATGCCATCAACTGGATTGATGGTTTGGACGGTCTAGCTGCTGGAGTTTCTGGTATCGGTGCCGTGGTGATGCTAATTGTAAGTTTGTTTATGAACCAACCAGCAGCAGCCCTAATTGCGGCAGCGCTTGCTGGCGGCGCACTAGGATTTCTGCGATATAATTTCAACCCCGCCCAGATTTTCATGGGAGATGGGGGAGCCTATTTTATGGGCTTTACTTTGGCTGGTGTCGGGGTGATTGGCTTAGTGAAAAGCACCGCTGTCACCGCTGTGCTGTTGCCCTACTTAATTTTAGCTGTGCCGATTGTGGATATGTCAGCCGTGATTGTGCAACGGCTGTTACGCGGCAGTTCCCCTTTTATTGGCGATAAATTCCATCTACATCATCGGTTACTGCAAGCTGGTCTGCCACAACGCTTGATAGTTTTGTTTATCTACGCTTTAACTCTGTGGGTGGGAAGTCTGGCGCTGGCTCTGGCTAAGGTACCCAGCGGACTAGCTTATGCTTTTGGCGCAACTTTGCTGCTGGGTTATACCAGTTGGCAAGTTTGGCGATCCTCCCGTGTCAGAGGCGAAGAGTAAAAAGTTATGAGTGCTGAAATTATTTGTGTTGGTACCGAACTGCTACTAGGCGATATCCTCAACAGCAATGCTTATTTTTTGGCGCAGCAACTAGCATCTCTGGGAATCCCCCACTATTATCAAACGGTGGTGGGAGATAATCCAGAACGTCTCAAGCAGGTCATAGAAATTGCCCTGCAAAGATCGCAAATCTTAATTTTTACTGGTGGGCTTGGCCCGACTCCGGATGACCTGACAACGGAAGCGATCGCTGATTTTTTTGGCGTTCCCTTGCTGGAAAACCCGGAAATTATCGAAGATATTGCTCGGAAATATGCCCAGCGGGGGCGGCAAATGACACCCAGCAACCGCAAACAAGCCCTGATGCCAAACGGTGCCTCAATTTTACCCAATCCAGGCGGTACAGCCCCTGGCATTATCTGGCAACCCCGCCCAGGATTGACGATTCTCACTTTCCCTGGTGTCCCCAGCGAAATGCAGGGGATGTGGCAAGAAACCGCTGTACCCTATCTCAAAAGTCAAGGCTGGGGCAAAGAAATTATCAAAAGCCGGATGTTAAGATTTTGGGGAATTGCTGAGTCGGCTTTGGCTGAAAAAGTTGCCCCTTTTCTCAATTTGCCCAATCCCACGGTTGCTCCTTATGCTGAGTTTGGAGAGGTACGCTTGAGAATTTCCGCGAGGGCGGAATCGGACTCCCAAGCGCTGGGATTAATTGAGCCTGTGGCGCAGCAATTGCAGCAGATTGCAGGGCTGGATTATTATGGCAGCGACACTGACACTCTTGCCTCTGTGGTGGGGCAGTTGTTGCAAGCAGAGGGTGAGACGCTTTCGGTTGCGGAATCTTGCACTGGAGGCGGCTTGGGGCAGATGATCACATCTATCGCCGGAAGTTCTAGTTACTTTCTGGGCGGTGTCATTTCTTACGACAACTCGGTAAAAATTTCCCTTTTGGGTGTCAATCCAGAAGATTTATCCCAATTCGGTGCGGTAAGCGATGTAGTTGCGACAGCGATGGCGGTTGGGGTGCGATCGCGTCTCTCCACTACGTGGGGGCTAAGTATAACTGGTATTGCAGGCCCAGGTGGAGGTACGGATGCTAAGCCAGTTGGCCTTGTCTACATTGGATTAGCAGGGCCAAATAACATTGGGTCAAGTTTTAAGTACCAGTTGGGTCAAACTCAAGAACGTGACTCAATTCGCTATGCCAGCGCTTGTAATGCCCTTGACTTGCTGCGGCGAAAATTGCTGACCCGCTGAGCCTCCGATCAGTCTTTTGACTGATAGAGGATACTAAAACACTCTTCTATGGTGGGAGAGAGATGCTATTTCCTAATGTGCTAGGGTTAAAATAATAAATCTTATTAGTACAATAGGATTTAAGAACTGTCAATTTTGCCCAGTTGTAAACTATTTATCCTGGTTGTATTGCAGGAGCCGTCAGTACAATGGACTACATAGAAAACGTGTTGGAAAAGCTTAAAGAATGGGCGCGGAAGCTCATCGAAACGCTGCTAGGGCCGGAGGCCGAGCCGGAACCGGAACCAATTCCAATACCCGTAAACGAGCGATCGCGCCAAAGACGTTAGTGTAATAAGTGACTCATAAAACTTTGGGCGCTGTAAGTGTTTTGGTACTGCACGGGCCAAACCTGAACCTGCTGGGGCTGCGAGAACCAGGGATTTATGGATCTTTAACGTTGGATGAAATTAACCACCTGTTAGAGCAAGAAGGGCAAACGCTACAGGCGAAACTTTCTATCATCCAGTCGAATCACGAAGGTGTCTTAGTTGATGCCATCCAGAACGCTCTGGGGCAGCACCAAGGCATTTTGATTAACGCAGGGGCGTATACTCATACAAGCGTAGCCATACGAGATGCGATCGCAGCTGTGAACCTTCCCACAGTTGAAGTGCATCTAAGCAACATTTATCGCCGCGAAGCTTTCCGGCATCATTCCTATATTGCACCAGTGGCAATTGGGCAAATCAGCGGCTTTGGTTCACAAAGTTATTTGCTTGGACTACAAGCGTTGATTCACTATCTGAAAGAAAATTAAAAATTAAAAGTCTAAAACTTTATTATTTTTTAATTTTCCATTGTATAAGGACACAGCTGTGCCGTGTCCTTATTTTTGCAGGCAAGATACCTGAGCTACAGATGAGATTTATCGTATCGGGTTGCCATTAGGAAATAACCGCTGAGAATCGCGATCGCCAGCAGCGTCATTTTGGGAATTGCGAACCAGCACCGTATAAATTTCCGTTGGAATCTCAATTCCAGCCTTGTGCAACGCCTCTTTAATTGCCTGATTAGCGCTAGAAGTAGTCTTTAGAAACTCTAACCGTCGGGAATTTACCCAAAAGCGTATTTCCATACCCACATTGCCAGCAGCTAGTTCTCGAACCAAGACTTCTGGCGGTGGGTTCGACTGCACCCCTTCAACTTGGACAACAGCATCTGTTATGACTTGCGTAGCCGTATTGATATCCGCCTTATAAGTAATGCCTACCGTTACCGAACTGCGCCGATACGAGTAAGCAGTGTTATTAGTAATACTCGCTTGAAAAACCTCTTGATTAGGAATATAAACCTTTCGCCCATCATAGGTATTCAGGGTTGTAGCCCTCAGTTGAATTTGGGTGATGGTTCCCTCGAATTCCTTAATCACCACCTGATCGCCTAAACGAAAAGGTCTGCCTGCAAGTAAAATCATCCCAGAAATGTAATTACTAAAAATTTCTTTAAGACCAAAACCGATAGCAACGCTAGTGAGTCCCACCGCTCCTAGTAAAGCTCCAAAGTTGAGTCCTAAGACACCCAGAGCAACTACTGAGCCAATTACCCAAACACCACCGTATCCCACTCGTCCTAAGAGGATTTCAGCACTGCGATCGCCTTCTGTCTTTTGCGCCCATTTCAAAGTGACGTAACGCATTCCCTTGGCAAATCCCCAAGTAATGCCAATTACTACCAGCGCCCCTAAAATTGACGGCAACTTGCTAATCGTGTCGCGCAGCAAATCCCGCACAGTAATATATAGGCGCTGTCCGACATCAATGGCTAGGGACGGTTTCTCTAAAGCCCGATTCAATTGCCTCGCCCACCTCTGGGCAAGCACTTCTACAGGCAAACTGAAGTCGCGGGCATCTTGTTGAGTCACCGTCATCAAGACGCGATTATTCACCTGTAAGGTGGCGATTTTCTTTGGATCGTCGGGCTTGACGGCGACTTGCCCTAAAGCTTCGGGTTGTGCCAGCACGCTAGCAATACGTCGGTTGATAATTTGCGATCGCTCCTTAGCACTGAGTCCCGCCAAACTTCCGACTTGAAAAACTGGGTATCCTCTGACTGTGACATCAGCAAAATAAAGTTCTTCCCCATAAACCCTTACAGGTGTAGGTTTCGACGTAGGCATCTCTTGGGTTCCAGCTGGAGTTGCTGTAAACAAAACGCCAGTGATGACGATTAAAATCTGGAAGCGATGTATTTTATTGCGAGTGGAACGATGAAAAAGGTTTTTCATGTCAATTCCAAAGGAGAACCCACATAACAATACATTAAGTTGTTGGCATCTGACTTCTGACGCGAGACAGGTTTTATAGCGATCGCATCTAAAAATTGAGTAATTGATTGATAGCTAAGTGTAAATCCACACCTTTTGATAGATGGAGAAACTCTGCTTTTACATACTCGAATATCATTTTTAATAAAGTGTAATAAGTTACAGGCATTAAGCAATTATGGCAGTTTAATTTAACTAGAAACATTCAAAGGTGAAGAATATGCTTACTGCCAATAAAGGATTTATTCCAGAAGATTTATTTAAGGCTCCAGAATATGAATTAGCTAAAAACCATAATAAAGAATTACCTGATGTTGAAAAAATAGCTACCAGAGCCAGATATTTAGATTCCTTGGCACCGATTAGCGCCATTCAAGTTTTTGAAGAAATACCTGGCATCAAAAAATCTACTATTTTACTTAATACAGAAACTTTCTTTGAGGTTTGGAATGTTATTCCAGATCGGGTATTACTTCCTGAAGATTTGGAGTTTCTCAAACAAGACGCCAATCGCGTTGAGTCAATAGCTAAAAACCTGCTTTGGTTAGGTGACTCTTGGATAAGTTCACAAATTTTTGAGAAAAAGCTAAAAGTTGCAACTTGGGAAGATGTGCAAAAAGTAGTTAATAGATATGAATATGAGTATGAGTTTATAGATATTGTTGAGGTTCCTTATAAAGTTAGTTTAGAATCCCATAAAAATAAATTTGGGGAAGTTAATGAATATTGGGGCGTGTATCCTACTTGCTGGAATATATCTTTAAATAGAACTCGCGGCTTTAATGGATGTTACATCATAAATGACTACAATTCATCTTACAGCTTTAATATAGAAGTTTGGGCGGGAATCCCGTTTTTTAGAAACCTAAAAACTGGAGAAGTAGTAACGCTAGAAAATTTATAGAGAAAATGCGATCGCCTTCTCTCTACTTAGATGGTTCCAGACTAAGAATCATCAGATCCTCACCCATCTGACTTTCTTGGATAGCGAGGACTGGGCGCTAGACGCCTTATTTGCGGGAAAGGCTGGGAAAAGATAAATCCAGCCGCCGCGTTCCATGAGTAAGCGGCAAGCTTTAGGCTTTTATGGACCGGCTGCGTAGTCTACCATAGAAATCATGCGCTACTCACTTTTAAGTCGATTTCGCGGCACCTTATTGGGGGCTGCAATTGGGGAAAATTACGCCTATAAAGGCAAAAAACAGCCGCAGCATTCTTCTGGCTGGGGCAAAATCGCGGTTTTGGGTGCAGAAAGCTTAATTAAGCAATCTAGATTAGATTTAGAAGATTGGTATCGCCTCAAAAGGGAATTATTGGAACCAGAGGCGATGAATCCCGTCTCTACAGAAGCAATTATTTCGACGTTAACTGTCGTGTTATTTTCCCACGAGTATAAAGCGAAACTGCGGCAAAACTTGCAACAAGTTGCCAGCGTTTTTTCAGACGAGCCAGAATTGCAGGATGCGGTGTTGGCGGTGGGATATGCGATCGCGCAATCTCTCAGAGAAAAGTTGAATCCCGCCACATTAATTCCCAAAACCCTCGCCTTTCTAGAAAATTCCCAGACACCTCTGGTGGAACAACTGGGTGCAGTTCAAATATTATTAGAGCAGGGCGCTGGCTTAGAGATGGCTGTAACCCAACTGTGTCGGGATTCTCAGCCAAATAGTACCCCAATTGCCTTAGCCTTTTACTGCTTCCTTAGCACCTTAGAAGATTTTCGACTCAGTGTCGCCCGTGCGGCTCGTAGCGGCTACCAAACCCAGATTACCTGCGGTTTAGTCGGTGCAATGTCTGGAGCGTATAACACTACAGCGGGCATTCCTGTGGGATGGCGGCTACCTTGTAAACAGCATTGGGGAATCACGTCAATAGCCCAATTGCTGCAACTATCCGACCGCCTCTTTGGGGTTTGGTCTGGTGTTTATGACCCTTCTACAGATGTAGACACACAAAATTTTGCGTCTCTAAGTAGCGCTGTGGCAGCTCCGCGCGTAATTCAGCCGCGTTAACTTTTTTTAGTCCCAAAAATAGATGCCAAGATTATAGTTGGTAAAAGGAAATCAAATCTGATAAGATTATTTCCCCACAGGGGGCTAGGCATTCCCATCGGAGTTCTGTAAGGTAGGAAGAAGCCAACAATCGGGTGCCGCCTAGAGGTAAAGATTGCTGTTAGATGCCTTGAACCCAAGCAAAGTTAGCTCCCTCTCACCACGCCTGTCGCCTGAAACGGCAGTCATAACTATACTATGAAGACGCTTCAGTCATTGACACATCAGCTTGATCAATGGCGGCGAACGAACCAGCCTATTCGCAATCTTTTTCCATCCCGCTCATCTCGTCGAGCAACAGATGGATCGGCGCGAGGCTTGCGGCTAGGTATTGATTCTACACTTCGTAGGCGAGGAAACCGTCCCAAGTTCGTTTGGATGCTGGCAGTGGTGTCTCTCACGGGGACGATGGGACAACGCTTTTACAATGCTCCGAAGCTGGATGTCGGTAAGACAGCTCCTCAAACCATCCGCGCTCCCTATGATGCCAGCATTGAGGATTTCAAAACTACGGAAGAAAAACGCAAAGCTGCTCGCACAGGTGCTGTACCAATCTTGATGGTAAATCAAGATGTCACTCAACAGGTGTACGAGGATCTGGAGCGATCGCTTCGCACCGCGGACGACCTTCGACAAATCGCCGGGTTTTTTCCTTTAGTTCCGGCTAATGTATTGTCATATCCCACGCAGATTGCCCTCCGTAAATGTCCGGAATGGGAGTGGCGGGCTGTGCTGGCAGCAGTTAACACCGATATGGATGTTAACCAATCTCAGTTGGGGTCATTGCCTGATGCCGATAAGCAATTAAATGCTTCTACAGCACCAGCTGCGGTTGAACTCCGAGCCTACTATAAGACGGCTAGCCCGGAACAGTTTTCCATCCTGATTGATACAATTACCCAAGCACGCGCTCGCTACGACAAGGCTTTAGCTGCGCTCTCAGAAACAGACAAAGCCAGAAGTCGCTACGATGTTTCCCTGCTTGACTTATCAAATGATGTCTGGCAACAAACCCAAACGGGAATCCTGCAAGCTGCCGAACGCATTCTTACCCAAGGCATTCCTCCAGGCTTACCTGACAGTATCTTACAGGAGGCGCTGAAAGTCCATCTGCGTTCGTTGGTTCCCATCGAAGCTGAGCCTGTAGCCAACCAGTTGTTGCTTTGGGCGCTGCGACCTAACTTAACCGAAGATCAAGAACAAACGAAATTATTCGCAGAACAAGCAGCACAAGCTGTAAAGCCGCAAATGGTGATGGTGCACAAAGGCGAGGCGATTGTCCGAGCTGGTGAGGTAATTTCTCAAGCAGATTTTGTGCTGTTAGATTATTTCAAATTGAGTCGCCGGGGCATCAGTTTGCCTGGTGTGCTGGGGTTTGGGATTCTCATCACTGGTGCTGTTGGTACTTTCTGGCTGGTGGAACGCCGATTTCACCGGAAAATGCGGCAACGAGATCACCTGCTGGTGTTGCTGCTAACTTTGAGTACGCCAGTGCTGGTGAGTTTGGGTATTCGCTACACGAACTTGGCAGCTGTTGGTTTACTGGTGGGCAGCTTTTACGGTTCGGCCTTGGGCATCACGGTTGTGGGGCTGCTGAGTGCCGTGTTACCAATTAGCCTGAAAATCGGCTGGGATTATTTGCTGGCTGGTATTGCGGGTGGGATAGTAGTAAGCCTGTTGGCTGGGAGAATGCGATCGCGCGAAGAGTTGGCTTTTGTAGGTGTTGGCGTAGGATTAACTCAAAGCACTGTCTACCTAGTGGTAAATCTTATCTTCAGTGCAGCTGCTGGTTCAATTTGGTACACCGTCCTCCAAGAAGCTGCTTTATGTGGTCTTTCCGGTTTAGCTTGGAGTATTGTAGCCCTTGGTCTTAGTCCCTATCTTGAACACGTCTTTGACCTGGTTACACCGATTCGTCTGGCAGAACTTGCTAACCCCAACCGTCCCCTGCTGAAACGATTAGCTGCTGAAGCCCCCGGAACCTTTCAACATACCCTGTTCGTGGCTACGCTGGCAGAAGCGGCAGCCCGGAAACTCGGTTGTAACGTGGAACTCGTCAGAGCGGGTACACTCTACCACGATATCGGCAAAATGCACGACTCATTAGGATTTATTGAGAATCAGATGGGTGGGCCAAATAAGCACGATGAGATTAATGACCCCTGGAAAAGTGCAGCAATTATCAAAAAGCACGTTACCGAAGGTGAGGTGATGGCGCGGCGGTGTCGTTTACCAAAAGCGATTCGGGCGTTTATCCCGGAGCATCAGGGAACAATGCTGATTGCCTATTTTTATCACCAAGCGCAGCAAATCGCCGAAAAAGACCCCAGTAAAGTTGTGCGGGAGGAGGATTTCCGCTATGACGGCCCAATTCCCCAGTCGCGGGAAACTGGGGTGATGATGTTGGCGGATTCCTGCGAAGCGGCGTTGCGAAGTCTCAAAGAAGCCACACCGGAACAAGCGCTAGCGATGATTAACAAAATCCTCCGCGCCCGTTGGCAAGATAACCAGTTAGTAGATTCTGGGCTAACGCGAGAAGATTTAACCTGCATTGCCCAAGTCTTCGTGCAAGTCTGGCAACAGTACAATCACCAACGCATTGCTTATCCTAAATTAGTAGTTAGTTCAGAGAAAAGTTGTCAGGCATCAGTTTGAAATAGCTAATAGCTAAGACTATTGGCTCATTGCTAGAAAAGCTTATTTACTATTAGCCATTAGTTGCTGACAGATAATGTTGTAATAATCCAATTACTAACTCTGGCTGCTCTAAATGCGGTAGAACTCCTGTTCCCGGAACTGGTTGAAACACGGAAATTGCTTGTTTATTTAGCCCAGCTAAACGCCGCCCCAGTCGAAGCTTAGTAAATTGCGCTTCCTCTCCCCAAAGAACGTAAGTGGGAACTGTCAGCTGTTGAATATATAGCGACAGGTCAAAATAAAGGTCGCCCCGCAAAAATGCTAATGCCGCATATTCTGCATTCTGCTGTTGCGCTGATGCCAAAAAAGCCTCTACTATATCTTGAGAAACTCGCTCTGGCTTGGCAAAGAGAAACCGTTCCAAAAAGTTCCTCACCGACACTTCATTCGTCGCCCCAAGCGTATAAATCAACTTATCTAATATGGGAGTACCAATTACCTGAAGCGGTAGTCTGCGCCCCGCATCTTGCCCAAAGTCGGCAAACCCAGACGGACAAACCAAAAACAGTGTCTTAAATAAATCCGGGCGTTGAATAGCAAGGCGAATAGTAATAGCAGCGGTCAGAGAAGAAGCTACCACCTGTAGCGGCGCAAAGCCTTGCTCTCCCGTCGAGATAGAAATCTTTTCCAGAAACTCAGTTAGCGTCTTGAGATAGTCTGCAACTTGGTAATCTCGAACTGGATGAGCCGACTGACCCCAGCCTATCAAATCCGGAGCTAACACGCGGTAAGTGGTAGCAAAAGCTGGGTACACCTTCGACCACTCATAAGCAGACGATCCTCCACCAAAGCCATGCAGGAAGATTAACGGCGGCAAATCTGCACCTTGTCGGGGTAAGGACCAAGGTTGGTCTAGTGCGCTGTAGTAAACCATTGACCCCAGCGAGGTTTCGATAACTTTTTGTTCAAAGCCGAGAGGTTGAAACTGAAGCATGGTTTGCAACGAATGATCTTACTGACATTTTGCCTCAGTAAGATAGCGATCGCTACCCCCGAAGTGCCAATTACACTTTTCTGTAGCTACTATCAAGCGCCGCGATGCAATTCTAAAATTAATATGGTGCTGAACCAAAATTGAAAAGAATTATATTTTATACTTAACTGGTAAAATCCAATAATTCCTAGCGATTATTTAATAATTTAACTTGTGCGAACTGATAAAATATTTTATAGCCTATTTCAGGAATTTCCTAGCATCTTTTTTGAACTGATTGGCGTAACAAGTGCGGATGTCGATGCCTATCAATTCACCTCAGTTGAACTCAAAGAAACAGCTTTTAGGATTGATGGGGTGTTCGTCTCCAATCTAGAATATCCTGTTCAACCAGTTTACTTTGTAGAAGTCCAGTTTCAACAAGATTCAACTTTCTACAGACGCTTCTTTGCAGAAATCTTCCTTTACCTGCGTCAAAATGAATCTGTTAACTTTTGGCGTGCCGTCGTTATCTATCCTACTCGAAGTATAGAGACAGGCGACGAAGAACCGTATCGGTTGTTACTAGAGAGTACGCAAGTGCAGCGTGTGTATTTGAATGAGTTGGGGGACGCAGCAGAAAACTCTCTGGAAATTGCAGTTGTGCAGTTAATTGTGGAAAGCGAAGCTACAGCGATTAACCGAGGCAGAGAGTTGATTTTGCAAGCGCGTGAGGAACTTGCGGATGAAGCACCCAGGCGAAAAATTTTAGAATTAATAGAGACTATTTTGTTGTACAAATTTACCCGGCTAAGCCGCGAGGAGTTGGCGCAGATGTTGGAAATAGACGACGAATTCAGGCAGACAAGGATGTATCAATCCATCAAGCAGGAAGGCTTGGAAGAAGGCAAAATAGAGGGTAAGTTAGAATCCGTGCCAGGGTTGTTGGCATTGGGGTTGACTGTAGAACAAATAGCAGGCGTATTAGGTTTGACTGTGGAGCAAGTGCAGCAAGCATCCGATAATCAGTCAGTCTAGCTGATAGCGATCGCATCCATAGCTAGCCGGTTCAAACATCAGCATCGCCATAGGTTTGTCGCCAGCTTTCGGCTTGCTGAAATTTTACGCCTGCTTTTGCAGCTGCTTCTCTGTCGTCACTGCGATCGCCTACCATTAAAACTGAGACAGGTGAATATTTTTGGATAACCAAATTTAGCATTCCTGGGTTGGGCTTGCGGAAATTTCCAGACTCTGAATGCTTGCAGTAATTATGCCCGTTCTTCGTTACGCAGAAACACTTTCTACCATCAAAATCTGGACAAAAATAAATTTCTTCGATTTCTGGCAATAACTCCAGCGTGTACTGCTGTTCTTTGATGCAACTTTGGAGAGATTTTTTGCCACTGGCGACACCAGCTTGATTTGTCACGCCAACAATTTTCCAACCAGTAGCGGCGAAATATGCGATCGCATTCTCAACACCTTCGATAATCTGTTGATCGCGCGGACGCTGGATAAACTTATTACCTGAGAGCGGTTGCCTCACAGTACCATCCATGTCCAATATTAATAGCTTTATATCTGCGGTTATTTCTCGATCTTCCTGCTCCATGCCTCAATCTTATCTGTTATCAAAAAGATATATGTGCATTTGAGAATAAAATGTCAAATCAAAACAATCGCTCTAAATGGGATTTTGGCAGATTTTTGCAAACCCTTGCCTATTTCGAGGTTATCCCTTTCCTCAGTTGTCTACAGCGGTTATTTCAAGGTCGTGCCAAGGATAATAAGGACAGACCTACTGGAGAAAAGCGCGTGGGAGTGATACTGGTAGCAGGGGCGACAGGCGGAGTCGGTAAGCGAGTAGTGCGACGACTGGTTGAGCGCGGTTATAGAGTGCGCTCGCTTGTCAGAGATGCCCATAGAGCAAAGGAAATACTTGGCGACAACGTGGAATTGTTCGAGGGAGACATCACCATCCCAGAAACTCTCACTTCCGCAATGATGCAAAACGTAACAGCCATTGTCTGTTGCACGGGTGTCAAAGTGCAGCCAGTCGAAGGCGACACGCCAGATCGAGCTAAGTATTATCAAGGTATTAAATTTTATATGCCTGAAGTCGTGGACAAGCCCGAAATTGTAGACTATCAAGGCATTAAAAACTTAGTACAAGCCGCCTCTGAGCAATTTTCCTCCAATAATAAAGGAGGAGCTGACGAAAAACTGATATTTGATTTTACCAACCCATCGGATGACATCAAAAATACTTGGGGTGCAGTGGATGATGTTGTTATGGGTGGCGTGAGTCAGAGTGGTATCCAACTGGTTGAAAACACTGTACTATTTGCTGGAAACGTGTCAACCGAAAACTCCGGCGGCTTTGCTTCAATTCGCACGAAAAACTTCGAGTCACCAATTGATTTAGCTGGTTACGAAGGTATAGAATTGCGCGTCAGAGGCGACGGAAAACGATATAAATTCTTTCTTCGTACAGAAGCTAAATGGGATGGAGTTGCCTACAGCCATTCCTTCGATACCGTAGCAAATACTTGGATTAATGTTCGCGTACCTTTCGCCGACTTAATTCCTGTATTCCGTGCCAAAACTTTGACAGATGGAGAGCCAATCAATTCCAGTAAAATTTGCTCGTTTCAATTCATGTTGAGCAAGTTTGAATACGATGGTGGGCTAAATCCCAAATTTTCTCCCGGTGGCTTTGCCCTACAAGTAGAATCCATCAAAGCTTACGGTGGTGAAACTTTACCTCAATTTATCATGATCAGTTCAGCAGGTGTAACTCGTCCTGGCCGCCCTGGAATTAATTTAGAAGAAGAACCGCCAGCGGTGAGAATGAACGAGCAACTCGGAGGAATTTTAACTTGGAAATTGCGTGGAGAAGATAGCGTTAGAGAAAGTGGAATCCCTTACACAATTATCAGACCTTGTGCGCTGACTGAAGAACCAGGAGGTAAGCAATTAATTTTCGAGCAAGGCGACAACATCCGGGGTAAAGTGAGCCGGGAAGATATTGCCGAGTTGTGCATACAAGCCTTAGAACAACCCAAAGCGTGTAACGTAACTTTTGAGGTGAAAGAGGGAGAAAATAGCGCTGACTCCCTAGACTGGCAAAATCTTTTTTCCCGCTTGCAACCTGACAGGTAGGAGATTATGACAAAATCTTCACAGGACTATTTCCTTCTATAGTTTCCTGTCTTTTCAGCGCCTGCGATGGCTCGTTGTTCTTGTAATCTAAGCCTACCCACCCACAAAATCTCAACCCTCAAAAAGAAAAACCCCAGGCTTATCGCCTGGGGCAAACATCAGGGTGCATCTACTAATTTTTGTTTCCATTAGCAAAGTAGTCTCCTCCGGAAAACTCCAGATTTATTTTTTGCCGATGGTTCACCGGATGCGGGAAATGGTTGCGCCTGCGGCTATAGCGGTAGTCTTACCCTCAGCGTTTAAAGGGCTAAAATCAACCGCAGAGGATTGGGAGAGACTGGAGTTATCCGTTTCTGTCTTGGAGTTGAGTCCATATAAATCCAAAAATACTCCTTGCTTCTAAAAAGGCGTTAACCTTTAACGCCACTGCCAGTATCTGTCGCCACAATGTAACGCTGCAAGAATAGAAAAACTAGCAGTACTGGCGCAATTGAAATAACACTCCCAGCGGCAATTAATCGCCAATCTAGAGAGAATGTCCCGGCAAGATTAGCAACACCCAAAGGAAGAGTGTAATATTCTGGCCTATCAAGGACAATCAAAGGCCAAAGAAAGTCACTCCAAGAACCAATAAAAACAAAAAGAGCCAAGCAGACCAATGCTGGACGAATTGCTGGAAGCATTACGTGCCACCACAAGCCTAACTCAGAACAGCCGTCCATCCGGGCAGCTTCTTCGAGTTCTTTGGGGACTCCTTGAAAAGCTTGGCGCAGTAGAAAAATCCCAAAGGCAGATGCGACGCTTGGTAAAATAACTCCCAAATAAGTGTTTCTTAAACCCAGTTGCACCGTCAAAATATACAGGGGAATCATCACTATCTGGAACGGAATCATGATAGTAGAGACAACTCCGGCAAAAATCATGTCGCGTCCCCGAAAATTTAGCCGCGCTAACGGGTAAGCGGCGAGGGAGCAAAACAGCAAATTTAAGCCCACTGTCAGGACTGCAATTAGGGTACTGTTAAACAAATACTGCCCAAAGGGATTTGTTTGCCAAACTTGCACAAAGTTCTGGAATGTCGGTTGGCTTGGCACCAGCTGGGGCGGAAATTGAAAGATGTTTTCTGATGGGGATTTTAGGGATGTGCTGATAAGCCAAATCAGAGGGAAAAGCATAATCAGCGCGATCGCTCCCAATATCCCATACATCCACACAGTTGTTATTTTTGAGCTTTTAGCTTGGCTCTTTGGTTTTTTAGCCTGGTAATTATTCATCTACAATTACACTTTATATTTCCAATTAATGGGCAATCTCTAAATTATCAACTATTGCGCTTTTACTGCCAAAAATTTATCAATTATTTTCCTAAAAACACTTGTAATTAACAGTATTATGTCGTATTATGGAAATATATTGGTCTAACCGAATGGTTGCTAAAGGTAGGTGGTTAGAGCGCAGAGGAAATTTTCCTCTGCGCGGAAATCAGAAATTTGGAGATTTGATTCATGGCATCATCCTCAAACCCGTTTCTGTACAAACGCCATGCAAGGGTTTATCCCACTCATCAATAGGTAATTCCGGCGAAATAGCGAATTCAAATGCAATCCCTATAGTCGGTTGGTGCGCCCACTGGGATGAACTTAGCAAGCGATCGTAATAACCACCACCGTAACCTAAGCGATATCCGCGAACATCACAAGCCACAGAAGGTACAAGAATTAAATCAACTTCATCTGGTTGCAAAATGGGAGCATCTGGATGCGGTTCAAGAATACCATAAGCTCCTTTGCTCGTCGATTCTCCAGGTGTGCAGATATGCCACATCAGGGAATCGCCAACACATCGGGGAAATCCCCATCTGCGATTATCTACAAATAAAGGGCTGAGGTCTGGTTCCTGTCGAAAGCTGAAGTAAGCGAGGACAGTTTTAGCCTGAGTAAATAGAGGCGAGGATTGCAGGTGAGTGCAGATGCGATCGCTATTTTCTCTCCATTTTCTCCCAGGCATAAATTGCCGTTTTTTGAGAAGCGATTGCCGTAATTCTACTTTATCTAGATGATTATCAACTTTGTTCACCAGTTCTATGGATAGGGTGGTTGTGAGATTATACTAGCTTCCATCTTAGTGTCTCCCTATCCTAGGAGGCTTGCTGGGTGCTCGGTAAGAAGATTTTGGATACTGACAACACAAAAACCCGTTTTGTTAAACAAAACGGGTTTTTCACACTCAGATTTTTTCGACTTACTCTGCGTGTTGCCGATACCACTCAATGGTATTTTTTAGACCTTGCTTGAAGTCAACTTTGGCGGTGAAGCCAAATTCTCGGCAAGCCCGTTCGGTATCTAAACAGCGGCGTGGTTGACCATTGGGCTTATCTGTTTCCCAAACAATTTCGCCCTCATAGCCCATAAGTTCGCAAATCAGTTCTACCAACTCTTTGATGGAAATTTCATAACCTGTTCCCAGGTTCACGGGTTCTGTACCATCGTAGTCCTGCGTACCCATGACGATACCCAAAGCAGCATCAGTTGAGTACAGAAACTCGCGGGTAGGACTACCATCGCCCCATACAGGTAGATGCTTATCTCCCCTAATTTGGGCTTCGTGTACCTTGCGAATCAAAGCTGGGATAACATGGGAACTCTTGGGGTCAAAGTTGTCTTCTGGGCCGTACAAGTTTACTGGCAACAGGTAAATACCATTAAAGCCGTACTGCTGTCGGTAAGATTGGAGTTGAACTAATAAAGCTTTCTTAGCAACGCCGTAGGGGGCGTTGGTTTCTTCCGGGTAGCCATTCCAAAGGTCATCTTCTTGGAATGGCACTGGTGTAAACTTGGGATAAGCGCAGATAGTGCCAACACAGGTGAACTTTTGGACACCAGCTTGATAGGCGGCATGAATCAGCTGAGCGCCCATCATCAAGTTGTCATAGAATAATTCAGCAGGTTTTACCAGATTCAAGCCAATGCCGCCGACGTGGGCTGCGAGGTGAATCACGACATCCTGGTGTTCGACAGCGCGTTGGCAAGCTTCGAGCGATCGCAAATCATGATCGCGCGATCGCGGTATCGTAATCTTCTCTAGGTCTGCCCCTGCTAACCTCAGCTGTTCCACCACCTGACGCCCCAAAAAACCAGCCCCACCCGTAACTAGAATCCGTTTATTGCTCAAATCTAAAGTAGCCATATTTTCTGACCATCCTTCCCTAAATTTTTGGATATCTGCTAAAAATTATGAGTTATGAATAAACTCATAACTCATAACTCATAACTCATAACTCCTAACTTTTAACTTTCTAGTCGTGCATACTACCGGCAGCCTGGCGAATCGTAGCCATATCCAGAGGGGAGTGGGAACCGTTACCGTTAGGTGAAGTTAAGCCTAAAGCTTGCATATCCCCTTCCACCATCAAATGAACTAATTCTTCAAAAGTAACAGAAGGTTTCCAGCCTAGTTTCTCTAGAGCCTTAGTCGGATCGCCGATGAGTAACTCCACTTCTGCTGGACGCAGGTAGCGTTCGTCAAACTCTACATAGTCATGCCAATCCAAATTGACGTAATTAAAAGCAACATCTAGGAATTGGCGAATTGAGTAAGTTTCTCCAGTTGCTACCACGTAATCATCCGGCTCCTCTTGCTGGAGCATCAGCCACATTGCTTTTACGTAGTCTTTAGCATAGCCCCAGTCCCGCTTGGAATCGAGATTACCTAAGTAGATTTTTTTCTGTTTTCCGGCAATGATGCGAGCGATCGCTCTGGTAATCTTTCGCGTTACAAACGTTTCGCCCCGGCGCGGACTCTCGTGGTTAAATAATATCCCGTTACAGGCAAATAAGCCGTAAGATTCCCGATAATTTACCGTTTGCCAGTGAGCATAAACCTTGGCACAAGCATAAGGGCTGCGGGGGTAAAAAGGTGTCGTTTCCTTCTGAGGCACCTCCTGCACCTTACCAAACATCTCAGAAGAACCCGCCTGATAGAAACGTACCTCAATCCCGGTACGCTGCTGGTAGTCTCTAATTGCTTCCAACAAGCGCAGCGTCCCCATCCCTACCGCATCGACAGTATATTCCGGCGAGTCAAAGCTGACCCTTACGTGAGATTGAGCGCCCAAATTGTAAATTTCTACTGGCTTGACTTCCTCTAAAATCCGGCGCAGGGTGGTGCCATCAGTTAAGTCGCCATAGTGCAGAAACAACCGCACGCCCTCCTTGTGAGGGTCTTCGTACATATGGTCTATGCGGTCTGTGTTAAACGTAGAAGTCCGGCGGATGATACCGTGAACCTCATAACCTTGCTCAAGCAATAACTCACTTAAGTAGGAACCGTCTTGTCCAGTAATACCAGTGATTAGTGCGATCTTGCGTTGCGTCATACTTAATCTTCCCTATAGCCTCTGACCAAATAATTGTCTTGACAACAGCTCTAAATTCTCTTTTGATTTTCTCTCGCCATCTACGAGAGCGAACAGCACCCAATTTTGTGAAAAATCCCTCTATCAGTAGAGGAAATCCCTAAGTCACTACTTAAGTTAACTCAAAATTTCTCGGAGAACATCAGGAATATACGTAGAGTATGCCCAGAATCAAAATAAAACTTACGTATTTCGACGGTAGACTGAGAATTTTCCAGGTCTAGGGTGGAGAAGAGATCAGCACAGGGGAAAAAACTTTAGTTATAAGGATGTAACTTGGTATATAAATGCCCACACTAAAATCTACAGCCCTTCTGCGGCAGGGAGAAAAGCTGTAGCGGTCAAAAGCAAGCACCACCAGCAAATTAATAAATTGCTGATAATCAGCTAATGCCATGTGCAACTAGGATAAGCCCCCCTTTCTTGCCCGAAGATTTGGGGAAAGCGATCGCTTTCCCTACACCCTGTCTTTCGGACGCTTTTTAAGCTCTTTTGGGGAAGCAACACATGAGTTGGTCTGTTCTTTGGATCTCCCCTAGCCCCCCAATTTATGGGGGGTATGAGCTGTAAAGTTGCACATCGGCTCAGCTATTTTTCAGTAGGCACCATTGTCTTTGGGGGATATGACAATGCCAATCGTTTTTATCACCACGCACAGATCGAGCCAGAAATTCCTGGCATTGACGTAATAGACATCTATCTGCACTCGGCGGGGATAGGGGATATCGTTGCGTCCAGAAACTTGCCACAATCCGGTAATTCCAGGGCGAATCATCAAAACTTTATCAATTTGATTCCCGTATTTTGACAGTTCCTCTGGAACTAGAGGTCTTGGCCCGACAACGCTCATGTCCCCTGTGAGAACGTTCCAGAACTGGGGAAACTCATCCAGGCTAGTCACCCTTAGGAATTTACCAATCCAGGTGATCCGAGGGTCATCTTTGAGCTTGAAATTGTCCTCAAATTCCTCACGCAGATCCGGTGAAGTTGCCATCATTTGCTCCAACACCTCGTCTGCATTCACCACCATCGTTCTGAATTTGATACACCTAAAAGGCTTATAGTCTTTCCCCACACGTTCCTGAATATAAAAAATCGGCCCTTGCGAGCTGAGGGCAATCAGCAAGGCCAACAGCAGGTAAACCGGAGAAAACAAAATCAAAACCGATAGCGAAAACACAACATCAAAACATCGTTTAACGGAATCTCGGTCTAGACGTTGTAGAGAGAGGTCGCGGTGTTTGCTCAAACCTCTTTGTCTACCTATCGGCGTCAGTGGGTGAAACCCTCGTTTCACCAGCGCCAATAACGTCTTGCCGGAGATAAGTTGGCTCTCGGCAGTCATCTTACTCCTTCACATCACACCACACAGTCCCGATCATAAAGCCACAAGACACCGGAAGACAGCGAATTGTGTTCTAAGAAGTGGAATTTAAGTCACCAGTCACCAATTATTAGTCATTAGTCCTTAGCAATAGAGTAACTAACTAAAGACTAATAACTGCGAACTAAGGATGATTGAAATTCCTGTAAACAGCGCTCCACAAAGGCTAGGTATAACGCCTGAAAGGCGGGAACAGCAAACTGAGCAGCGTTTAACCGAGCCTTCTGAGGATTAAACGACTTCTGGGAGGCCTCGAAAGTTTCTACTGCTTCTATCAAAGCCGCTTCTGTTTGGGAGGGGAAAAATAAGCCAGTTCCCTTGGTCGGGTGTTGCCGAATATCCAAGACAGTTTCTAGCGCCCCGCCAGCACCGTAGGCAATTATTGGAGTGCCGCAGGCTTGAGCTTCTACCAACGCTATGCCAAAATCTTCACAGGCTGCATACACAAACGCTTTTGCTTGCGCCATATACCTCTCAACAACGTCATCTGGCTGCGGCCCTAACACTTTTACATTTGGTTGCGCTAGCTGGCGCATCTTGTCAAGTTCGGGTCCAGTACCAATCACTACTAGCGGGTGTCCTAGTTGGTTAAACGATCGGATGATTAAAGATACTTGCTTGTAGCTCACCAGCCGGGAAACGGTAAGGTAAAAATCTTCTTTTTGCGGCTGAAAGGAAAATCGCTCGATATTGACTGGTGGATAAATTACTTCCGCCGGTCGGCGGTAGCAGCGCCAGATGCGACGAGCTGTGTGTTTGGAGTTGGCAATAAAGTAGTCAACTCGGTTGGCTGAAACTACGTCCCACTGACGCAGCTGGTGGAGCAGATACCGCGTCAGGATGCCAGGAACGCCGCCTCCCAGTCGGCTACTATTCAGGTAGTCAAAGGTCAAATCCCATGCGTAGCGCATGGGCGTGTGGCAGTAGCAGATGTGCATTTGTTGCGGACTGGTGAGGACTCCTTTAGCGACGGCGTGGGATGAGGATAGGATTACGTCATAGTTGCGTAAGTCGAGTTGTTCAATGGCTAGGGGCAGCAAAGGAAGATATTTTTGTACGCCACTACTAGCCTGTGGCAGGTGTTGCAGGAAGGTTGTACCTATGGGGCGCTTGAATAAATAACTTTCGGGATTGGTAGATTCAAAGTCTATTAGGGCGTAGAGGTCGGCATCTAGTGAAGAGAGGATTTCTCTGACAACGAGTTCCGATCCTCCGGTGGCTTTAGGGGTCAACCACTCATGGACGACGGCATATTTCATAAGTTTTTACTTTTGAATTTTGAATCTTAACTCAAAACTCATAACTCAAATTCACGGCTAGGGCCATAAAAGATATTGACTTTATATTCAATAAACCGATGCAATTACATAAGTGCCAATGTTAATACCTGCAATGCCTAAGAAAAGACCAGAGGTAAGTCCACTCTTGGCACTACCAATCAGGGAAATGGGGTCAGGTGGTGCTGGAAGCTGAAGCGATTGCCAAAATTACGCCCAGCAACACCTCTATAGTAGTTAAAGCTTAAAGCTCGCGTTTTCCCGGAGGATATTGCTATTGCGGTTGGTCAACAGGTATAGATGCGAGTTTCTGCCTATCCTTGCGAGTTTCTGCCTATCCTTATCCAGATTACGGTACGCTCAAAGGGAAAGTGAGTGCGATCGCTCCCGATGCCACAACTCCTCAAAGCAACGAAACTACTATATCTGGGGCCGTTTTGCCTTTTTACGAAGTGACCATTCAGCCTCTAAAAACAGAATTAAACAAAGACGCTCGCCAATATACCGTCCAACCAGGGATGGACATTACAGCAGATATTATTTCTAGAGAAGAAACTGTACTTACATTTATCCTGAGAAAAGCAAGGTTAATCACAGATTTATAATGAATTTTTCATCAGCACGTCAATCTTTTTACCAGGAAATCAATCAGCCAGATGAGCAAATCAATCTGGCAAAAGCCGCTCTGGATATTGCACAGGAAGAGTATCCAGACCTCGATCTAGAGGAATATCTTAATGCTCTCGATACTATGGCAGCTGAGGTACAAGAACGCTTACCTGCCGAACGGTATCCGATGCGGACGATCCAAACTATAAACCGATATCTCTACGACGACTTAGGTTTTATCGGTAATACAGATGATTACTACGATCCGCGCAACAGCTTTTTAAATGATGTCATCGACCGACGCACAGGCATTCCACTTACCCTAGCGCTAGTTTATCTGGAGATTGCACGGCGGATAGATTTTCCGATGGTGGGTGTGGGAATGCCAGGACATTTCTTAATTCGCCCAGAATTTGAGGATGTAGGAATTTTCGTGGATGCTTTTAATCGTGGCGAGATTCTATTTGAGCAGGATTGCAAAGAGCGACTTGCCCAAATTTATCAGCAACCAGTGGAGCTACAAGGGAATTTTATCGCCCCAGTGAGTTCCCGGCGCTTTTTGACGCGGATGCTGACGAATCTGAAAATGATTTACATGAACCGCCAGGATTTGCCAAAAGCGCTTTCTACAGTCGAGCGAATTTTGCTGTTGTTTCCAGATGCACCAGTGGAATTGCGTGATCGCGGTCTTTTATACTATCAATTGGGGCGTTGGGCAGAGGCATCCCAGGATTTGAACATTTATTTGGCAATGCTACCTAATGCTGAGGATGCGCCTTTGATTCGCCAGCTGCTGAAACATTTGGGCGGTGATGGCTAATAGCTATTAGCTAATTTAATTCTTAATTTCCTCTGCGACTCGTTTGAGGCGTTGCAGTTGAGCTTGCATATCTTTTTGAGTCCAGGTAGTAGCAAAGGTGTTAAAGCCAAAGCGTACTAAGGGGTTGGGAATTTCAAACTCAAAGCGATTTAGCAAGAGGGTTTTCTGGGAGACGGGTTGACATTCCCAGCGATCGCGTCCTTTAAAATATCCTTCAAATCCCCAGACTATCAGCCCCGGTTGCCGCTCCACAATTGTACAATTTAAGCTTAACCGCAACACCGGAATTTGAATAATAAAGCGACATTTACTTCCTAAATCCGTTCGCCACTCCCCCACTGGTTCGCAACGCAAAACTGGATTCAACCATCGGTGCATCAGCTCATTGTCAGTAATGCACTGTTCAACTACAGTTGCACTAGCATTAATTTCGATAGATTGCTCGAATACTTGGGGATGTGTCATATTATACAGCTTACTCTTTGATGAGTATAGCGATCGCGCTTGAGGATACAGCGATTGCAAAAAAGCGGAAAATTTGCCGATTTTTAAGCATTAATTATCTATAAAGATAGATTCATAACATCTGGTGGTAACTTATATCTATCTCATCCTGTGTTAAATGGTTCTTTACGAACCAAGCAGCAATCAGAGAATTTATCAGTGTATCGGATAATTCTCAGCTATTCCTGCTAAACGTAGTAAATTATCGTACATTTGCCTGATCCGAGGTTAACCAAAGACACCATGAATGGAACTTGGCAAGGAATTACACAAACTCTTTGGCTCGATCTGCCAGTCAAGTTAAATGGATTGTTGGCACAGGTTACACCAGTACCTGTGGATGAACCAGCACCAGCCAGAGGGTTTTCGTTTGATAGTATTTTCGCCAATCTTGGCCTGAATCTGGGCAGTTCCCTAGTGGATCTGCTCAAAGCGATCTTGACGCTAGTGGTGGGCTTGATCGTGGCTTCACTGGTGGCGGCGGCGGTAAGAGGACTGTTGAACCGCACCAACATCGATAATCGCATCGCCAGTTGGGTAACTGGTCGTCAAGGGGCTGACGCACCACCTGTCGAGAAATGGGTCTCTAGTCTGGTGTTTTGGCTAATTATGCTCTTTGCCATAGTTGCCTTTTTACAGACCTTGAGGCTAACAGCGGTTGCAGGCCCCCTCAACACTTTGTTAGAGCAAGTAACCCAGTTCCTGCCTAAGTTGGTAAGTGCAGCGATTCTGGTGGGGGTAGCTTGGTTGCTGGCAACTCTGGCAAAGCTAGTAGTGACGCGAGGGCTGCGGGCGCTGCGAATAGATGAACGTTTGGGCGAGCAAGTGGGGGGAACGAGCAGGGGAAATCTGGGTGATCCCGCAGTGGAGACTCCCAGGACAAATCCGTATGCTCTCAGCGACACCCTCGCCAACGCCTTGTACTGGTTCATCTTCTTGCTGTTTCTGCCGCTGGTTTTGGATGCCCTACAGCTACAGCAGGCACTCGGCCCAGTTAACAATCTGCTAAATCAGATTCTGGGGGCAATACCAAATATCCTGACGGCTGTAATTATTGGTGCAGCGGGATGGTTGTTGGCTCAGGTGGTACGGCGGATTGTGACAAATTTGTTGGCAGCAGCTGGGGCAGACAGGTTGGGTGCTAGGTTTGGGATTTCGCGGGCTACTGGTGGGCAGTCGCTTTCCTGGCTAATTGGGACAGTTGTCTTCGTTTTAATTTTAATTCCGACAGCGATCGCAGCCCTAAATGCTTTGGGAATTGCGGCGATTTCAGTTCCAGCGATCGCGATGTTGACGCAGATTCTCAACGCGATCCCGTTAATTTTTACCGCTGGGTTGATTTTAGCGATCGCTTACGTAATTGGACACTTTGTCTCCGAGTTAGTTACCAATATCCTCACCAGTATTGGGTTCAACAACATTTTCTACTGGCTGGGAATACAACCAAGGCCCTTAACCCGTAGATCAAGCGGGGTTCTGCCTCCCGCAGTTGAGGGACAAACGCCTCCAGCTGGACAAGCAACTGTACTTCAGCAACCAACAACGACTACTACCACCCGCACACCGTCGGAAATCGTCGGTATTGTGGCGCTGGTTGGGATCATGCTGTTTGCTACTCTTGCTGCTGTCCAGGTCTTGAATATTCCGGCGCTGACAGCACTGGTGGGTGGCATTATCGTAATTCTGGGGCGCATTCTGGCAGGGTTGGTGGTATTTGCCATTGGTTTGTATTTGGCAAATCTAGCCTTTAACCTAATTAACAGTTCCGGCAATCCCCAAGCACGGATACTGGCACAGGCGGCTCGGATTGCGATTATCGCTCTTGTTTCAGCGATGGCGCTGCAACAGATGGGAATTGCCAGCGATATTGTCAATTTAGCTTTTGGTTTGTTGCTAGGAGCTATTGCAGTAGCGATCGCGCTTGCCTTTGGTTTAGGTGGTCGCGAGATTGCTGCTGGGCAAGTTCGAGAATGGTTGGGCGCGTTTAAAGATAAACAACCGCCCAGGTAGATTCTAACTACACCTAGAGACGCGATATATCGCGTCTCTACAATGCACTATTTAAAATAATATATTGACTTAGAATATAAATAATATATCTCTCTAAAACAGTTCTATGTTAAAAACATTTGTTATTACAACATCTTTAGCCTTTAGCTTAATTTTATTGACAAATAAAGCAACTTTTAGTAGTCCACAGCCTCAAAGAACTCCATCCTCAAACCTAATTAAGCATGATGTTAATGAGCCAGTGTGCTACCTAAGAACTTCCGATGGTAGAACTCTGGATCTTAGTAGCTTATGTGGGACAAGACCTGAAAATATAGCTATTCGTAAATATCCCAGTCCGTACAATACTACAGCCATCAAAAAATTTGACGATGACCTTTATGGCAAAGGAAATTAAAAGGAAGAACAAGAGCAGCGCTGGTAACTCGCTAGTTATATCCAACTGGGAGCATCCCGTTTTTGCCAATATAAGCCCACAGGCTATAGCAGTCCTAAATAATTCGTGAAGGCAAGATACCCGACTTCTCACAGAAGTCGGGTATCTGAAGGGCTGGCATCTTACAAGTCAAATAGGATCGTTATAGAAGCTTGGAGCT
The DNA here is from genome assembly GCF_014695815.1 of Trichocoleus sp. FACHB-6. NCBI lineage: Bacteria > Bacillati > Cyanobacteriota > Cyanophyceae > Leptolyngbyales > Trichocoleusaceae > Trichocoleus > Trichocoleus sp. FACHB-6. The sequence continues at coordinate 20,937 of NZ_JACJOY010000097.1, read as the reverse complement.
AGAAGAACGAGCCTGCCTTCGCAAACGCTTTATATTAGCCTACGAAGGCAGGCTTTGTTTGTTTAGCCGCGACTTTAGCCGTCGGACATTTTTAGTCCCTATCAAATTCTGTTGATTACTCATAATGAAAGAACCCCACCCCGCAAGCCAAGCGGGGAGACTGAGCCGCAGGCAATGGTGGGGTAGGGTTCCGAGAAATAGTGGGTAATCAACCGGATTTGATATTACTGATTAATTGCTGTCTCTTCCCTATCAACATTGGCTGGGTTAGTAGAGAGTTGGGCTGCTGTTTGATAGTCTTGATTTGCACCGTTGCTATCTCCTAGCTTGGCACGAACATCACCCCGATAAGTGTAGGCGCTGGCATAATTCGGATTCCACCGAATTGCTTGAGTAAAGTCCTCAACCGCTCCTTGATGGTCGCCAAGTTTGTAGCGGATTTCCCCCCGATTAAAGTAGCCAATCCATTCTTCAGGATAAATTTGAATTGCTTGAGTAAAGTCCTCAATGGCTCCCTGAAGATCGCCTAGATGAGCGCGAACTTCTCCCCGGCTATTGTAGAGGTGAGTAAAGGTGGGATTTAACCGAATTGCCTGGGTAAAGTCCTCAATCGCTGCCTGATGGTCGTGTATTTGATTGCGACTATTAGCGCGATTGATATATGCCGTTTCATGAGTAGGATCTAACCGAATCGCCTCGGTAAAGTCCGCGATCGCGCCTTGATAGTCCTTTGCTTGAACCTTCTCCAGACCCCGGTTATAAAATTTCTCAGCATCGATCTGGGTTGCCGATTTTTCAGGCAGGGGCAATTTAGTTTTTGGTGATGACGAATGGTCGTGCGATCCCCCAGGTGATGACGAATGGTCGTGCGATCCCCCAGGCATTGCATAACTAGGCGGAACTAGCCCTCCCAATGCAGTAGCTATAACTATGGTAGCGATCGCTTTTTCAAAAAAGTGCATTGCTTCTATTTTGAGTTCTTTGATTGGTTTATTCAGGTATTGAATGCTACAGCGCCGGTGCCGGGAGATTCTTCGCTGGTGCTGTAGTAATTGGATCTGCCCCACCTTGACCCACTTGGAACTGACCCATCATGTCGTGGTCTTCGTGAACCGAATTATGGCAGTGAGTCATGTACTTACCCGTGTGAGGGCCAAACTTCCCAATCACACGTACTGACTCGTTTTCGCCAACATAAAAGACATCCTTCCAGCCTTTCTCATAGGCGAAAGGCGGCTTACCGTTACGGTCAAGAATTTGGGCATCAATAAGATGAAGGTGTATAGGATGAAACCAGCCCCCACTGTTGTTGTATAGACGCCAAATTTCGACATCGCCTACTTGTGGATTAGCATCGTCTCGGTTTCTATCCCACGTCTTGCCATTGATTACCCACAGCCCATTAGTACGCTCATATCTAAATTCGCGGGTTCGCACAGCCGAAGATGCGGAAATGGGCTGTACATACCGCAGAGTGCTGGGAATAGAGCTATCATCAGTTTCTCGGCGCACCACATCAAAACGCATGATTTGGCCGGTTCCGTCGTAGTCGTCGTTATTGGGAAGTCCGAGATTTTGCAGAACTATTTTGGTTCCTACGGGGTACTTGGAAAAGTCGATAATAACTTCGTAGCGTTCTGCCATGCCAAGCCGCATATTTTTAACCCTAGCAGGCGCGCTCATCAGCCCAGCATCAGTGCCAATTACAACCAAATCATCGCCCGTGCTTAGTGCCAGTTTGTAAGAACGTGAAATCGACCCATTTAAAATTCGGAAGCGATACTTGCGGTTTGCCACCTCCATGCGCGGCCAAGGCACACCATTAACTACGATAATGTCGCCCATTTGACTGTCCTCGCCTTGGTCGTCAAATATCAACCTGCCATCACTCCCAAACTGCTTATCCTGAATGATTAGCGGCACATCGTAGTCGCCCTTAGGGAGGGGTAAACCTAGTTCAACGTCATCTTGAACTATATACAGTCCCGCCAACCCCATGTATACGTTCCGAGCAGTTTCATGAACTGCATGGTCGTGATACCAAAGTGTAGCGGCGCGGTTATTAGGATAGATATAGTCCTTATATTGTCCCGGATAAGTCAAATCCTCAGCATAGCCATCGTACTGCGGTAGGGATGCCATCCCGTGTAAATGTACTGAGGTTTCTGTACCGACATCATTGATAAAGCGGACAACAGATTGCCTATCTTTGCGTTGTTTGATCGTCGGGCCAGGACTTATACCGTTATAACCCCAGACCTGGGTTGATTTCCCAGGTAAAATTCCTGCCTGTCCCTTTCGCATTGTGATTTGGTAGTAATCTGTAGTCGAGTCACTGCGTACAGGATTAAGAACCGGAGGAACGCGGAAGGGAAGCGAAAAAGGCGTTACCCTCGGACTACCGGCATCTCCCGCGAAGCTACGACCTTGGAGTCCTATAGGCAGTAAGAGGGAGCCTCCTGCTAGCGCTCCCAGTTTTAACATCTCTCGTCTACTGATTCTTTTCATCATGTTCTTTTGGTAGTGTTCTCCTGACTGAAGCAAACCTGATAAATATACTGACTATAGAGGTGCGTAAAACTACCTATATCAGCTAAACTATGCTAGTATTTGCTTGGCAAACCTAGTAATCTCACAGAAACGAAAATCTCTTCTTCGTGGAACTTACTAAGTAGTTTCACAGTCTTATTCCAGCTTTGCAGCCGGATGTTAAAGAACAGGTATGAGTAGAGGTACGAAAGGCTGTATAAGTTGTGTAAACTTATGTAAAAGTTATGTAAACTCATGTAAATGGCGTATAAATACGGGTTTATGGGATGACGGGAAGAGTAGGGCGATCGCTTCAGGCATCGACCCAAGGTCTTGAAAAAGCAAAAAAAGCTTTAATTCGCGATTCCTTATCGCAGAATGCTTTAGCAAAAGAGTTACTAATCACTCGTCAGACGGTTAGCAAATTTTTTAGAGGTGAGCGAGTAGATCGGCAGTATTTTGTGCAGATTTGCGAAAAGCTAGGGCTAGAGTGGGAAGACATAGTGGCTAAGCCAAGCGTCGCCCTTGAACCTCAGACAGATAAGCTTGAGCAAAATGCTTCTCCTATTGACCTTATAGTGCAGGAATTGCGCCAGAAGGGAAGCGCCAACATTCAACAAAAATGCGGGACGATGCGAGTCTTAGATATGTCCCAACCGATTAATTTGAATAACATTTATACTAGCGTCAACGTATTAGAAAAAATCTCTGGGCGCAGACGGCTAGAAATTGCTAATCTAATAAAAATTTGTGTTCCAGAAGACTTTGATCGTCCAGGCTTTGGCAAAGTTTGCGAAGAACGAGTTTCAGGGATAAAAGCTGTCGAAAAATATTCAAAACTGCTGGTTCTGGGAAAACCCGGAGCCGGAAAAACTACTTTTTTAAAGCACTTAGCAATTCAGTGCAACTTAGGGATAATTCAAGCTGATAAAATCCCAGTCTTTATCAGCTTGAAAAACTTTGCCGAAGCGAAAACTAAACCTAATTTATTGGAAAGCCTCACGCAACAAGTTTCCGGCTTTTTAATTGATGACGAGGAACTAATTGAAAAATTATTAATTCAAGGTAATTTTTTTATTTTACTCGATGGACTGGATGAAGTTAGAGAAAAGGACAGTAATAGGATTTTTAAAGAAATTATTTATTTGTCCGAACATTTTTATGCAAACAGTTTTGTTATTACCTGTAGGCTGGCAGCGAAAGAATATACATTTGAACAGTTTACAGAGGTAGAAATTGCTGATTTTGACGATCAACAAATTTTTACATTCGCTAAACATTGGTTTCAGCATAAATCTCCATCAAAAGCTGAATTATTTATCCAAAACATCAAAGCAAACCAGGCAATTAAAGAACTAGCTACAAATCCATTGCTTTTAACAATGCTATGCTTGGTTTTTGAAGAATTAGACAAATTTCCCTCAAATTACTTAGAACTGTACAAAGAAGGAGTGGATATTCTGCTGAAACACTGGGATGCTAAGCGAAATATTGAACGAGATAAAATATACAAAAATCTATCATTACAGTCCAAGGAAGATTTACTAAGCAAAATCGCCCTAATTACTTTTAAACGTGGAGAATACTTTTTTAAACCAAAAGAAATAAAGCAACACATAACGGATTACATTCGGAATTTACCCGGAGCCAATACTGCTCCTGAAGCATTACAACTCGACAGCGAAGCAGTTTTAAAATCTATTGAAGCGCAACACGGGCTACTGGTAGAGCGTGCTAAAGGAATTTACTCTTTTTCTCACCTAACATTTCACGAATATTTTACTGCTAGAGCGATTGCTGATAATTTGGAGAAAATAAATTCAGAAAATACTTGGGAGTTTTTAGGAGAAAAAATCACTTATAAAAGTTGGCGGGAAGTTTTTTTGCTAACAGTCGGTATGTTGTCAAGTGCAGACAAGCTATTGCTGTTCATGAAACAAAAGATTGATGAACTCATCGCTCAAGATCAGGATTTACAAAAATTCCTAACTTGGGTAAACAGAAAGTCTTGTGCAGTCTCTTCAAACTTCAAACCAGTAATTGTTCGAGCATTTTATCTTGACCTTGACCTTGCCCGCGCTTATGGCGTTATTTGTGGTAGTCTTGACCTTGCTCGTGGCTTCGACAAGACCCTTACTCGCGCCCTTAGTCCTGACCTTACCCTTGACCTAGCTCTTGACCGCGTTCTTGCTCTTAACTTTACGCTTGACCTAGCTCTTGATCCTGACCGCGTCCATGCTGATGTGTTTAAGCGTGCGATTAATCATGCTACTGCTATTGATTTTGGACTTGAAGGAAACAAAGATTCTGATAAAGTAGTTTCGCCAACATCATTAAGTGAATCGCTAGAGCAACTAAACAAGCAATTACCTCACTTTGATAAAGATAGAGAACAATTTAGAGCTTGGTGGAAAGATAACGGTGGGGCTTGGATTGAAAAATTAAGAGCTATGATAGTTTATTATCGCGATATAGGACATCATTGGCAGTTTAGTAATCAGCAAAAAGAAATGCTGAAGAAATACTATGAGGCTAATCAGTTGCTGGTGCATTGCCTAAATAGTGATTGTTATGTAACTCAGAAAGCGCGGCAGGAAATTGAAGAGACGATGTTGCTGCCGATTGTAGAGATTGAGCAATATAAAAATTCTTTTTTGGAACAGCGACTTCAGTCAAGATTAGTATAAACATGATAATACGGCATTCATTGGGTAAGCAAATAATTTTTCAGGGGAAATGCAGTCTACTTAAAGTAGAATGACTTATAATAAAAAAAATAGACAATATAGCTTATTTTTTAAGATAAAAAATATATATTATTACAGACATATTGGATATTTAGTTGTCAGTCTTAATAATGCTCAAGTGGCGGGATAAAAAATGTCACAGGGCTGTATTTAATAGCAATTATTTTGAGTATTTTGTAAAAGATTAGATATATTTTATAGATAGAAAAAAATCTCGGTTTGAAAACAGCGAGGAGCATTACTGGGCTGGGGTTACTATCTGAAATTATGACAGTTGAGGAAAATGAAAAAAAGAATAAAAAACCTGGCGTTTTTTGTGATCGCGTTTATAGCCGGACTTAACCGACTTGGATCGAGGTTGTCAAAGAAAATTAAAAAAAGCATGGTAATGGTAGCGATCGCTGCCGTTATTGTCTTAGCTGGACATACCGTAGCGGCGCAGGTATCGCCACCTGAACAGTCCCTAGCTTCGCTCAAAAGTGTACCGATCCCAGAGCCGGACAATCTGGGACAATTTGTTAAGGATAAAACAGCTGCGATCGCACTCGGAAAAACTCTTTTTTGGGATATGCAGGTAGGAAGCGATGGACTCCAGTCCTGTGCTAGCTGCCACTTCCATGCGGGAGCTGACAACAGAGCAAAAAATCAGCTTCACCCAGGGCCATCGACAAATTTCACTTCCGGAACAGGGCCTAATTACACGCTGAAGCCGGAAGATTACCCATTCCACAAGCTGCAAAACCCAAATGATCGTTCCTCGACCGTTCTAGCCGACAATAACGATATTACTGGTTCTCAGGGTGTCGATCTTACCAAATTCAACGACATCATTCCCGGTAGTGCGGTAGACAATGTAACCGTGCAACCAGATCCAGTTTTCAATGTCAACGGCATCAACGTCCGTCAGGTAACAGGTCGCAACACACCCAGTACAATTAATGCGGTGTTCAACTTCCGCAACTTCTGGGATGGAAGGGCGCAGAATGACTTTAACGGCGTCAATCCCTTCGGGTCGAGAGACAAAAATGCCTTTCTTTATAAAGTAGCCACAAAACAGTCTTCGCTACAGCAAGTGAAAGTCAGCCTTAAGAATTCCTCTCTAGCATCGCAGGCGGTAGGCCCGCCACTCAGCGATGTTGAGGAATCTGGTACTGGTCGTGTTTTCCCCGATGTTGGTCAGAAGTTTAATAGAGTCAAGACCAAGAAGCTTCCTAGAGAAACTGGTAAAAAGCTAAAGTTCTTACCTCCCCTGGCAAAGCAACTTGTGCATCCTGAAGACAGCGTTCTCGGTAAATATAGCAACTGGCCGCAACCAGGTTTGAAGCAGAAGACCTACGAAACTATGGTTAAAGAAGCCTTTAAGCCAGAGTGGTGGGACTCTCAGCAGATTATCAAAGTTGGTACTGACGGTAGCCGGATCTTCAAACAACCGCAGGGAGCTTTAGCTACCGACGAGTTCACGTTGATGGATTACAACTTCTCGCTGTTCATGGGACTTTCCATTCAGCTGTATGAGTCAACTCTAGTTTCCGATAATACGCCTTTCGACCAATACATGGAAGGAAATAGCAATGCTTTAACTTCCCAGCAGAAACTAGGGAAACAGCTGTTTGAGGGTAAAGCTAAGTGCGTTAATTGTCACGGTGGAGCCGAGTTCACCAACGCTTCTGTAAGAAACGTGCGAAACGAACGACTCGAACGTATGGTTATGGGCGATAACGGTGTTGCTGTTTATGACAACGGCTTTTACAACATTGGTGTTAGACCTACCCAGGAAGATTTAGGCGTGGGCGGTAAAGATCCGTTTGGCAATCCGCTTTCAGAATCGCGACTGGCGCAGAATGGAAAGTTCAACGATCCCAATCTGAGTCCGCCTATTAGTGCGACTGAAAGAGTGGCTGTCGATGGAGCTTTTAAAACACCAGGACTGCGGAATGTAGCACTTACTGCTCCTTACCTCCATAATGGTGGGCAACTGACTCTGCGGCAGGTAGTGGATTTTTACAATCGGGGTGGAGATTTCCACGAAACTAATATCCAAAACTTAGACCCAGACATCGAGAACTTGGGGCTGAGCGAATCGGAAAAAGATGCGCTAGTGGCTTTCATGAACGGTCTAACTGATGCGAGAGTTCGCAATCAGAGCGCACCTTTTGACCATCCACAGTTGTTTATTCCTAACGGTCATCCGGGGGATCAAAACTCTGTTACTAATGACGGTTCTGGGAAAGCAACGACTGCTTTGTTGGAACTCCCAGCTGTTGGGCGTAATGGTGGTAGTCCTCTAGCAAGTTTTCTGGAAAATTCTGCTCCCGCGGCTGCCCAAAGTCCGACTCCCGTTCAACCAACTTCTAATCCGCTTGAGGGGAGTATAACTCAGCAAGACTGTCCTCCTAACTCTACTCTGCAATTTGTAGCTGGAGGCTATGTTTGCATAAGTAATTAAACTATCTGTGAGGATTCCTGCTAAAGGTGCAGAGGTTAAGGTAGTAGATGCCCAGTTTCGTTGAGAAACTGGGTTTTTTGTTTAATAATGTGATAAGTAGGTAGGCGGGAAAAACTATCACTATTTAACGAAACATTAAATAAGGTGATCAAAGTTAAATCTAACACCTTGTGTACGGTAGTTTTTTCTTTTTCCTCTAACTTATAGTCCATAAATTACGGCGTAGGCAAATTCTAACTTATTGCCAAACATTTCCCTTCCTAATTCATCTTTGTTTAATGTGCTGCACTCTAATTAAATAGATGTATTATCTGTATTTACTTATTTTTATATAGTTTGATTTTTTCGCGCCGAGGTTCCTCAACCCAAAAAATCGTAGGGTTTATATTTTTAACTCTAACTGAACCTAATTCCAGCTTAAACTTACTGGATATAAAATATAGCAATTCCTTTATTAACTATAGACTTTCCTGCTTCCGAGACGTTATATAACGTCTCGGAGCAATGACAGGTTCGCCCAAATCTCTACACCGATTTGTATGTAGTTCACAAAGCTGTTAATAACTGAAGTAAGTCAGTAGATAAATCTACCGCATTCTTCTGCTGCTTTGTAAATAGAACTCCAGCCAAAAGATAGATATTTGACGAGTAAAAAGCCAAATTACTTTTTTGCATCTCAGCAATCCAATTTTTTACCTTTGGTTCAGAACTGTAATAGCCAAACTTTAGGGGAGAAACAATGAAATTAGAAACCGAGTAATCTATTGATCTGGCATAATTAATCAAACCTATTGGATTTGAATAACTAGAAGCCATGACTAATACATTTGTGTAACCTAGCTCTAAAAGCTTTTTAGTTACAGTTATTCCATCAATCCCTCCATGTAGCAGAGGTTGATAAATGTTGTTATCTAATGCAGGTAAGTAGGGCGGATTGGATATTAAAAATTCCGCTTTTGGTTGGGAAGCATCAAACAAGCATTTATTGTGTATTTTATAGTGTTGGCTAACTTTATATTTATCAATTTTTGCTTGCGCCGCTTCACTAGCCAACCTATTTAGTTCAAATCCATGTATGACTCCCTCAAAGTTTGTTCTCAGCAATGCCTGAATAACCGGACTTCCGTCTCCGGAACCAAATTCAACAATTGACTCTGACCCAAGACAATTATTTAAAACTAATGTTTCTATGGAGTGTGCATAAAAGTTAGATTCTTCTGGGCAGAAGAAGATATCTTTCAACGGCTTGGATGAGAGGAGCATTTAAGTATTTATTAAGTAAACAACTATTACAAAATCTAAGATGTTAAGAGTGATACTGCCATCTATCGCTCGGATTATACCTAAAGGCATTACCATTACTTATACTTTTAATGTAAATTTGCTATAAGGGTATTAATTAAATTGAGCTAATATAAATTTTAAATTATATTTAAATAAAAAAATATTCAAATAAAAGTTGCAAATTTTTTGGACAATATTTCAGCAACTTAGTATTTCAGGAAATCAGTATAATTTATTTTTTTAATATGAATTAAATACTTTTTGCTTTGATTTTAGTGGGTATTCTGATGAAAATATTCTATACCTACTGCCTAAATTAGGCCCAAAAATGCAATAATACCAGCATAATTACCCTAACCAAAAAGGTGTTTTTATGGGCAATAAGGACAGAAATCAAGAAATTGCGGAAGTTTATCGTAGTCTTTTCATTCAACACGGAGCCTCAGCGCATGGGGTTCGTTGGGATGACGAATTCCAGCAGATGGTAAGGCTGAAAATATTGTTAGAAATTGCGGATATATCAAATACAAAAATTCTTGACTTTGGCTGCGGCTATGGTCAGATGCTCAACTATCTAAAGCAGCAGAACATCAATGTGGACTACACGGGAATAGACCTAGTTGATGAATATCTGGCATTTGGTCGGCAAAACTATCCTGAAGCCAGATTTTGCCAGCAGCAAGACATCGAAAACGAAACTTTTGATTACATTTTTTTGAGCGGTTTGTTTACAGCTGACAGAGGCGACGATTGCCGAAAATTTTGGCAAGATACAATTTGCTGGTGCTTTTCAAGAGCCAGCAAGGGAATTGCCTTTAATATGTGGTCTAAATATGCCGAGTTCCATATGGAAAAACGTTATTACGAAGATCCGGGTGAAGTCTTCCGGTTTGTCAAGCAGCTGGATATTCGCTGCAACCTGACGATTCGCAACGACTACATCACGCCGGAAGATCGTTTCTCGCCCCACGATTTTACAGTGTATTTACAAAAGTGAGTAATTGCCTAGTGCTATTGGTATAGATCCCTACCTGTCAACCTTAAGACTGATGTAGCCGGGTTTATACTGAATTAATTTACTTAATAAAAGTACACAATTTAGAAAAATGCAATTCACCTGTAAGAGGTGAAGGGTTTTTCATGAGCAAATTTAAGGAGTAGCAATGCAATTGAAGGCAATAAGTGAGCAAGTTGTCGCCGTAGTTGGGGCGAGCAGCGGTATTGGGCGGGAAACAGCTTTGCAATTTGCCAAACGGGGCGCAAAACTGGTAGTCTCGGCTCGCAGTGAGTCTGGGCTAAAGTCCTTGGTGGAAGAGATTAAGAGCTTTGGCGGTGACGCAACATTTGTAATTGCTGATGTCAGCGATTTTGAGCAGGTAAAAGCGATCGCAGACTATACCGTCTCACATTATGGGCGACTCGATACTTGGGTGCATTGTCCAGCCACCGCCGTCTTTGCCACCTTCGACAACACAACACCGGAAGAGTTTAAGCGTGTCATCGATGTTAGCCTGATGGGGCAAGTATACGGCGCAATGGCCGCACTACCCCATCTGAAACGCGAGGGACGGGGAGCGCTGATCCACGTCTCCTCAGTGGAGGGCAGGCGAGCTTTACCATACCAGAGTTCCTACTCCTCTGCAAAGCACGGTGTTGAGGGCTTTCTGGAAGCTTTGCGCGTTGAGCTGGAACACGAGAAATACCCTATCAGCGTCACGAGTATTAAGCCATCAGTCATCAACACGCCTTTCTACAACAACGGTCGTACCAAGTTAGGCGTGAAGCCAACGGGGATACCGCCCTACTACGATGCTAGTATTGTCGCCGATGCCATCCTCTACACTGCCGAAAACCCAACTCGTGACTTCATCGTGGGCGATGTCGGCAAGATATTAGATGTGCTTCAGCGTCTCTCGCCCGGATTAGTGGATCAAATTTTGCTGCTAGTCGGCTTCCAGTTTCAGAAAACCAACGAGCCAAAGTCTGAAGACGCGCCTGATAATCTCTACGAACCTATCCCAGCTCACGACAAAGTGGAGGGAGATTTTGGCAACCTAGAGATACCAACCTTCACAGACTGGCTGGATAAAAATCCGCCGCTCAAGTGGGGCGCTTTGGCAGCGGCGGCTTTAGGAGTCGCAGCAGTATTAGGGTGGCATCCAGGGAATGATGTTTAAAGAAAGTCGCGGTAGCAGTCACTAAATTTCTCCCCAGACACATAGCAATTTAATACCCGCGAAAGAGTAAACCTCGATACTAACTGGGCTACTGTCATAAAAAGAAACATCACAATTTGACGAAAAAACAGTTTGTAGCCGCAACATATTCTTTGCCTACAGACTGCCCTCAAATTTAAAAAAAAGTAGGAGCAAAAATCCATGAGCGACGGACAAAATCCAGTGCTACCAGAAGAGCCAAAAGAAGCTGAACCTGGAAGAGGTGCGCCGGGAGATAATCATGCTGGCGTTCAAATGGCACAAAACCCATTTGTTAATGCCCCGGATGCCATAATTCCTTCTAACAATGACATCGAACTCAATAAACATCAAATTGAGGCTTTCCACGAGCAAGAAGAAGGTACCGGCTTAGATACTACTGGTGGCTATGTTATTGATGAGGCAGGTAAAATTGACAACTTTGCAATTGAGCCTCCAATGTATATAGAAGAAAAGTAGAATTGTCTAACAATAGGGTGCGTTAAAAGCTTAACGCACCCAAGCGATTAAGCCGAAGCTCTCTCAAAGCGTTTATTCACTTCATTCCAATTAACTACATTCCACCAAGCATTTAAATAATCAGCCCGCTTGTTTTGATATTTCAAATAATAAGCGTGTTCCCAAACATCATTACCCATAATGGGATACATTCCTTCCATCAAAGGACTATCCTGATTCGCCGTACTTACAACTTGCAATTTACCATCTTTGCCCCTCACTAACCAAGCCCAACCACTGCCAAAGCGTTTACTACCCGCTTCGTTGAATTGCTTTTTGAAAGCATCAAAACTGCCAAAGGTTTGATTAATCGCATCGGCAATTTTTCCGGTTGGCGCTCCACCCGCATTCGGTGCCATGATTTCCCAGAACATTGTATGATTCACATGACCGCCGCCGTTGTTGCGAACTGTTGTACGAATATCCTCTGGTATGCTGTTAAGATTGCTAATTAATTCTTCAGCGCTTTTGCCTTGAAGCTGCGGATATTTATTCACCGCTTCATTCAGGTTTTTTACATAGGCGGCATGGTGTTTATCGTGGTGGAATTGCATCGTCGCTGCATCAATGTGGGGTTCCAGAGCTTTGTAGTCATAAGGTAAAGGCGGCAGGGTAAAAGTATCTTTTGTTTGAGCCGTTGGAGACGCTGGAGCCTGCGTTGCATTGCTTTCTTGAGTGCTTTGAGCTGAGCAAGCAGATGGGAAGGCTCCTATGGCAACTGCGCCCGTGGTGGCACCTAACAGAAATAGGAACTTACGACGATTTAGAGCCATAATTGTGTAAAAATTGAGAGTTTTTTAGGTCTTTGATTCAAATTTACAACAATTTGCTGTCTGAAGTACCTCTATTTCAAGATTTTATATGATAAGTAGATATTTCCTAAGCTTAAAACGTAGACTGTACACCGATGCGGAAAGTTAAACCAGGTTGATAAATTCGATTGGATTTTTCGTAACTCACATCTGCTAAATTTTCTAGATAAACTATTAAACCCAAGTTTCTAGTAACTGGAATTCTACCGCTTAAATCTAAATTCAGGTAAGGTGGCGAGAAATCTCTTGGATCCTCACCAGCATTATTAAAGAAGGCTCTACGTGCGCCACTGTAGTAACTCGCATATAGATTAATCTGCCACCCGCCAGAGTTATAACCTACACCTAATTGACCTACAGAGTAGGGAATCAAGCCTAATTGTAAGCCTTTTTCTACACCTGTCTCTATTCGTGCATCTGTATAAGTGTAATTAACAAAGGTTGACCACTCACGATTTATTTGCCATTTAATTGCTGCTTCTAAACCATTGGTGTTTACCAAACCAATATTAGCCCATCTACCGGCTATAATCCCCAATCTGTCATTTAAACTACTACCGAAATACGTAAACTGTCCTGTCAAATTTCTAGAGAAATTAATATCTACTCCAGCCGTCCAAGATGAGCCTGTTTCCGGATTCAAATCCGGATTAGGCAACCAGTTATGAACTGTGTCGAAAATATACAATTGATCTAATCCAGGATTGCGCTGTACAGATGCCCAACTACCGCGTAGAGCAATGGCTGGAGTTATATGCCAACGTACCCCCGCAGTGGGGTTTAAATAACTACCAAATTCACTATCAAAATTTTGCCGTATTCCTAAATCTGTTTGTAATGTATCGGTGATATTCCAAGTATTTAAAGCAAATATGGCTGTATGCAATCTATCTCTATTTTCAGTTTCATTCAAAGCGCTTCGACTAGGGACTGTACTGAAAGAATCACCAGTTAAATAGCTATTTTTTACATCTAATCCCCAAATTAGTTTGTTACTAGGAGATGTTTGCCACTGATGTTCTATTCTCCCTGTAACTGCTTGGGAATCTAAGGTGCCAGTACGATAAAATATGTTTTGGGTTGGGCCATAGGTGTTGAAGTAATCTCGGTTGTAGCCTAAAGTAGTCCTGAGTACAGAATCTTTGTTTCCTCCTAATAAACTTCTCCAAGATAAACCTACATTTAAGACATCATGATCTAGTCTGTCTCTTTGTAAAGGGAAACCAAAATAAAGTAGGCCGCGACGACTGCTAATTGCATAAGCGTCTAAGCTGAGAGTGTTTCTAGAATCCAAATCTAGTGCGATACCACCAAAGTAATTGCTAGTATTTTGATCTCCATTAAATAAAAGACCTTCTGCGTCACGATTTGCTGCACCTTCAGGAACAGGATAACGGTTATCTGCCTCGTATTTTTCATATCCAAGGTTGAATCTTAAATTCCCAGCAGAACCGCCATAGCTGACGCGATAGTTAGATTGATTGTAAGAGCCATATTGGACTGTAGCATTAAGTCTGGGAACTTCTTGAGCTTGTTTTGTGACAATATTAACGACCCCTCCAAAAGCTTCTGAACCGTACAAGGTGGTACTGGTGCCGCTGGATAATTCCACTCGTTCAATTGACTCTACCGGAATGCTATTCAGGTCAGTAGTGCCATGATAAGTATTAATATTATTACCAATTGGTCTACCATTTAGTAGGAATACAGACTGATTAATGGAGTGTCCTCGGTAGTAAGTTCCTGTGTGAATATCTGCGCCATAACCAGCATCGTTGATGGCAAATCCTGGTAATCCTTTCAATATTTCCGCTGCACTATTTGAGCCTTGTTTTTGAATTTCTTCTTCGTCAATTTCGTATACTGGTGTAGACTGAGGAAGATTGTTTTCTTCGGTATCGTTGGTTATTACCCGTTCTGGCAACTCATTTTTATCAGTTTGAAGTGGAGGCTGATTTGCTGTTTCAGTGGTTTCTTCGTTTGAAGCTGTGGTCTCTGGGGTAGTGGTAAAGCTGAAAACAAAATTTTTATTATTCTGCTTTATTTGTCCTTTCGGTACGCCATTACTTCCAGTTACGACTACTCGGATACTGTTAGCATCTAGGGGAGTAACTGATACTAATTTAACTTGGTTAGTAGGGTTGGAAATGCTAAAGCGATCGCTATCTCGTAAACGCAATTTTGCATTAATAATATCCGCTACAAAAGTTTCTCCATAGCTGGATGTTAACACTTGAGAAAATGTGCCACTTTTGGTTTCTAAAATAACCTCAATGCCGCTAGATATTGGCTGAATTTTAACGCCAGTTACTTGCGTAACCTCAGCATGAATCGGTGCTACCGATAATACTATAGCTCCGGCTATTGACAGTCCATTAAATAATAGCTGTTTTTTCACAATGTATCCTCACACAAAAACACCATAAATAATTTGGGGCAGGTTTAAAAGTAAGAAGTTGCTAACTCCTTACTTCTAACTTTGGTAGCAATGCTAAGTAAGACAGGCAGGAGAGCTTTTTGCAGGAATCTCGCCTGCGCTACAAACGGAAAAATATTTCACAATTCCTGCAAGGATTGCTATATTACATCCAGCCTTTTTCCGTCTCTAGAACGTAAGCTGCTACGTCTTCTATCTGTTTGTTGTTTAAGCGACCTTTAAAAGCAGGCATGGCATTTTTGCCATTCTCAACCTGGGTGACAATAGCCTCCATTGAATTCATGTTGTACTTCTGTAAAGCCTCTTTCTGTAGAGTTTTGGCAGCAGCAACAACATTGCGTCCTCCCTGATGACAGGCGGCACAATTAGCACTAAAAATTTTCGCTCCGCTAGCCGCGTCTGCTGCGAAAGCAGGACTAGCGAAGGCGATAATAAATGCGATCGCTATAACTATGACTGAAAATAATTTTCTCAAGCTGCTCCTCCTCACTCGGCGCGTGCCAAAGCACTGATCCCATATTTTTGAGGAGAGCGGCTTGCTATGTCAAAAGACAGGTTGTCATACTTCGAGATGAACCTACAATTATTCTGCGAGCAAATTGCTGCCCTTAGCTCAGGACTTCCTTTAGCTCGTGCTGGCTCCAAAGTGAGCGGTAAAGTCCAGTTTGTTGCAAAAGTTGGGTATGAGTACCAGACTGAACAATTTCACCTTTTTCCATTACAAAAATTCGGTTAGCAGTGGCAGCAGCAGATAATTGATGGGAGATAAAAATAACAGTTTTGCGCTGGATACCTTCAGAAAGATTTCTCAAAATGGCGGTAGCTGTTTGATTATCTACGCTAGAAAGTGCGTCATCCAAAATTAGAATTGGCGCATCTATTAACAAAGCACGAGCAAGCGCAGTCCGCTGTCTTTGTCCCCCAGAAAGGGTGATGCCGCGCTCTCCGACAATCGTTTCGTATTGTTGGGGGAAGTTAATAATTTCCTGATCGATTTGTGCTTGCTTGGCAGCATATTCAATTTCTGACTGTTCAGCTAAGGGATTGCCGTAGCGAATGTTGTTTTTGATGGTGGCGCTGAAGAGAAAGCTGTCTTGGGGAACATAAGCGATCGCACCCCGCAAATCTTGTAATTTCAACTTGGTGATATCATAGCGATCCAGAAATAAAGTATCCCTATTGATATCCAACAGGCGGGGTATGGCATTTGCCAGCGTCGATTTTCCAGAACCAATGGAACCGACAATCGCCACAGTTTCCCCAGGTTCAATTTTAAAGTTGATATTATTCAGGGCTGGTGTCGTGGCTCCCGGATAGGTATAAGTGAGGTGACTAGCCTTGAGTTGACCTCTGACTTCTTCCTGTGGCAATGCGATCGCATCTGGAGCATCTTTAACTTTTGCTTCTGCCATTAAAATTGACTCAATGCGGTCGATACTAACTTCACCCCGTTGGTAAGCGGTAATCGTAAATCCTAGTAAAGCTGTGGGGAAAACTAATCGCTCAGCATAGAGAATTAGTACCAGAAAGTCCCCAATTGTAATCGCACCAGCAACAATTGACCTAGATCCCAGCCATAGCAAGAGCAATATGCTGATAAAAGCTAGACCTTGAATGAAGGGAAACAAGGTATTTCGCGTTTTCGCCAGTTGCAGATTTGCTTGCAAAAGACGGTCGTTCAGCCTTCCGAAGGCGCGACGCTCGTTTTCTTCTTGGGCATAGATTTTAATCAGGGCGATACCACTCATATCTTCCTGAATCAATTCGCTGATGCTGGATAATTCCTCTTGCAAAACCAGCTGTTCGTTACGCAGGCGATCGCTAAACATCTGCACAATAATCAGCATAAACGGGTAAACTGCGATCGCTACCAGAGTCAACCGCAAATCTATCGACATCATCACTGGCAAAGTTAGCGCATAAGCAAAAATCGTATTTGCTAGACTCAAAACTGCAAACCCCAACAACCGCCGGATATTCTCCACATCACTTGTCGCCCTGCTAATCAAATCTCCAGCAGTGTTAATGGAAAAATAAGCCGGTTCCAGAGTCAGCAGATGCTGAAAAATCTTTTGCTTCAGGTCAAATTCTACCTGTCGCCCCAGTCCAAACAGCAGGATACGCGACACCATTCGCACCACCCACATCACCGAAGCCAGCAGCAAAATTAGCACCACAAAGTGCTTGATTTGATCGAAATCAAACGCTAGGCGAAGTTCGTCAATACTATCCCGAATCAGCAACGGGATATACACGCCCAGTCCATTGACAACAAACAGGGCGATGATGCCTAGAGTAGCCGTCCGCCAGTGCGGACGCATATAAGCGCCTAATTTTTGCAGCCGTGAGTGAGCCATGTTAGTCGTTAGTCCGTTGTCCGTTGTCCGTAAACAATGGCTAATTGCAATCTTGTTTACTGCCATTAGCCATTAGCCATTAGCCATTAGCGCGTGACTAATGACTACTTTAAAGTAATTGCTGATACAGCTGCTTCTACAACAAGAGTGGTGTTAACCAGCCGCGTAAGAAGTAATAGATTGAACTGAGAAACTCTTCCACAATGCGAGTTGTGATCGTCAGCGCTTCCACACTGGGAAGAAAATCTGAGACTTGCAAGCGTCGCACGGGTGTCGCCCCACCTTGAAACGTATAAAAATCTGTAGGCCTGGGAATAATCGTGATACCCAGATTAGAAAACGTCAGATTAGCGCGACGGATATTTAAGGCGGAGGAGACAAGAATAACGCGGCGCGACCTAATACCGCGCTGTCTTAAAATTTCCTCAACCCTTTCAGCACTGGTGCGGAGGTCAACACCTCTGGGTTCTACAATAATTCGGTCTGACGGCACATCCAACCGACGCAGCACCGTGGCAATATCGTTACCCTCATTAATAGTATTTGTATCTCCTTCGAGGTCAGGTCTTGGCCCAGCGCTGACAACTATCAGAGGGTCATTTCCTCGGTTTCGCTGTTCCTGGTAAAGTTGAGCAGCATAGAGAATGCGATCGCCTGTATCAGTCAGCTGAATTTGTGTACGATACGGCAGGTTAGCTTGCGTAGTTCCCCGCCCTAGCACCACAATCGCCCCAGCAGTTTCAGCACCCGCAGGTGTCACGTCAACCGGACAATTGACTTGACAAATTGCCGCCCTTCGTTGCTCTGATAAAATCGCCTCTTGTTCCGCTTGCTGCGCCAGCCAATATGCAAAAATTGGCAAACTAGAAATCAGCAAAATCAAGAACGCTGCCCTAAATTGCCTTACGGCCATGTTTGATACAGCATTCTTGTTTATCCCTCCCAGTCCCAGCAACAAAAGGAAAATCGCCGCGCCTACTGGCTTAAGCGGAAACGAGAGAATATTCCATGCAGCTGAGACAACCCTATAGTTGGGATTGTAAAACGACAGCAGGATGACGAGAAATATAATTACTCCGCCAAACCAAGCCAGATATTGCTTGGGAATCCATCTCGTCAGCAAATTGTAGACAATTATGCTAACCAACAGCCAGAGCAGAACCCGCGTTAGTAGTAGAAACATAGGCGGTATTGGGTAATGGGTAATAGGTAATGGCTAAATGGTAATAGGTAATGGGGACTGGAGAATGGGGGTATGGGACTAAAGGCTGGGGAATAAGGACTAGGTAAGGCTTTTTCCCAATTCCCAATTCCCTAATCCCCAAATTCCCAATCCCCAACCCCTTTCTATCTGCGTTTCAGCTGTGAGTGAATCGCCTCTGCCACCGACTGAATTACCTTAACACGGGCATAGTATTTATCATTCGCAGCAATAATCGTCCAAGGAGCGTTAGGGGTGCTGGTGCGTTGAATCGCTTGATTTACTGCCACTTCATACAAAGACCATTTTTCCCGATTTCGCCAATCTTCATCGGTGAGTTTATATTGCTTAAACGAGTCATTCTGGCGATCGCAAAACCGTTTGAGTTGTTCTTCTGGACTAAGATGCAGCCAGAACTTAACCAAAACGTAGCCAGCACTGGTAAGCTGAGCTTCAAACTCATTGATTTCCTGATAGGCTCTGTGCCATTCCCGTTCTGTAGCAAAGCCTTCGACACGCTCCACTAGCACTCGTCCGTACCAGCTGCGGTCAAAAATGCCAATCGTCCCGGCTGTGGGCAACCAGCGCCAGAAGCGCCATAAGTAGTGATGGGCTTTTTCCTCATCTGTGGGTGCGGCGAAGGGATGAACAATGTAACTGCGAGGGTCTAGTGCATCAGTTAAGCGTTTGATGGCTCCACCTTTACCCGCAGCGTCCCAGCCTTCAAACAGAACCAACACTGGCACTTGAGCTTCGTGAATCTTCATCTGGAGTTTACGCATCTCGACTTGTTCGTGGCGTAACTGCTGTTTGTACTCATCCTTTGAGAGGCAGAGATTCAGATCGACGCGGGCTAATAAGTTTGGTTCTGCTGGGTTAAGGTGTTCTTGCGGCGGTAATGCTGGGATTACTGGTGCCTGAATGTGCAGTCTGTCGAGTGCTTCTGTAAGGGTAGCTGCCATTTGGGTCAGGACTTTTACCCTGCTAAAGCGTTGACAGTTGCCTTCTACTAATGTCCAAGGTGCGGGGCCAGTGCTGGTTTGGACAAGCATTTCCTCGGCATAATTAATATACTGGTCGTAGCGTTTTTCTTGCTGCCAGTCTTCCGGTCGCACTCGCCAAGCTTCTAAGGGATCTGCTGCATATTTTTTCAGTCGGTGCTTTAACTCTTTGCGACCCAGATGAATCCAGAATTTAGCGATCGCACTTCCATCATCCACCAACTGGCGCTCAAAGGCGTTAATCTGCGATATCACTGTTGGGATTTCCCCGGAAGATACCCGTTCAAATAGCCTGTCTTCTAAAACGCGAGTGTACCAGCTGTGATAGAAAATCCCGATGCTACCCTTGCTTGGTAGTTTCTGCCAAAAACGCCACAAAAACGGGTATTGTTGCTCTTGCTCGTTGGGAGGCCAAATCGGGTGAACGGTAAAGCCTCGCGGGTCCATGTAGTTTACCATTTTCTTCACCAAGGAACCCTTACCCGCTGCTGCCCAACCTTCCAGCACTACAATCATCGGTAATTTTTTTTCCCAGCAGGATTTTTGGAGCGATCGCAGCGATCGCATCAAAGTCTCCATCTGAGACTTATAAGTGCTTTTATCCAGGGAACGTTCCAGATCCAGAGTGTCTAACATGGCGTTTAATGGGTACCAACTGTACTTTCCTCGTCCCTAGGCTGCGGCCTAGGAACCCAATTCTGGGAGGGTCAGCCTCCCCTAATCTGTACAAAGCTTACGCTAAGACGATTAGTATTCCCTATAGCAATCTTATTTGCGTATAAAACTTATAAAATAATTGTACTAATAAAATAATATTAGCTTATACTCATGAACAACTTCTTAGTTATTAGAAGCTGCTATAAACTGCCGATATTAGTTAAAAAAATTACCGAAGTTTAACCCCTGTTTTAGGACACGGTTAGTAAAAAAAGCGAGAAGAGAACTCGATTTTTTAAAGACAGAATTAAGCTGAAATTGAGGCAAGACGCATAATTGTGTTTTGTGTAGATGAGTGTCATTTACTCGGAGATGATCTATGTGGATAGGGTTCGGCTGCTTCGCCACTCACAAAATTTTTTCTTACAAACAGTCGTTTGTAAAACACGTAAATGAGTTGTGTTAGATATGTTTTTTTTCGGGAACTCTAAGTAAAAGTGATAGATAAAAACTAGGAGCCATATACTTGCAGGTACTGCAAGCCAATCCTCAGAGTGGAGATTTATTGAGACGGAGTTTTTGGGTTTAAAAGGTGAAGCTGGGGAACAGCGAGTTTAGGATCGGCTCCATCAAACTTTTAGAGGATGTTTTAAAAGTCGGTTAGATAGCAAAAAAGCTCACTCAGTGTAAGCTGCGAATATGTAGTACACAGCACTGAGAGAGCGTTATGAGTAAAGCTTACCCCAGTAATT